>CACZRQ010000049.1 GCA_902783615.1 uncultured Bacteroidales bacterium
ACTAACCTTATCTTCAGACCGCCGCTGATTGCCAAAAAAGACCATCAACGGACGCTGCCTGTCCTCTGTTCATCAATCATTCATAGATCTCTTCCAAAACGCTCCCCTTTCGGAAAGCGGATGCAAAGGTACGCACTTTTCAGATACCCACCAAATATTTTGAAAGTTTTTTTCAAAGTTTTTTTACACCATATTTATAATAAGAAAGAAAAGGCCTCTATTTCTCGATTCTCATCAGCAAAAGACCTATCAAAATCCAGATTATCTCTCTTACTCGGCAGATGATGCTCACAAATATTCCCAATGCTGCCGATAGCCCAAGAGCTGCGATGGATAGAACGAAACCTCCTTCTTGAACGCCCAACTGCATAGGCAAGAAACCAATCATATTAGCAAATAGTGTGGTAAACGAAAGAATCAGGATAGAATGCAGGAAAGTGAGCGCCAAGCCAGAGAAACCTCCGCCACAATCCACGCCAAAAAGCAGCAGCATGAAGAATACCTCTGAACTTTGCACGATTCGCGAAAAATACTCCAATGTCAAACTGGAATAGAAAGCCCGCTTATCACGATGATGAAGCGAGATGATCTGGGCATCGATGTTATGTAACAGCTCATCATTCTTCTTCAAGAAACGACTACTCCATCCTTTTAATCCTGGCACCTTTCCAACCCATCGGATCAATTTCACCACCAGTCCTTTTTGATAGCCTTTACCTAACACATAAAAAGCTGTCATACAGAATACAGCAATCAGTCCCAACAAGATACCCACAGGCATAGAATAAGGAACATCGCCTACAGCGGCCAAAGCCAAATAGATGAAAATGGAAGAAAACCACAGGAAGAAATGCGCCAGGAAGTGCATCATGGCATACAAGATAACCGAGGATGTCGCGCTCTCCTTATTGATGTGTTTCGAAAGCTCCATGATGCGGTAGGGTTCACCACCCAATCCGCCCACGGGTGTTGCATAGTTCAAGGCATAGCCCACAATCGTCAATTGGTAGATACGCCAGAAGCCCACGTTCTCCTCCTTATGTTTTGTACTCCTGATGATGCAACGCCAAGCCAAAGCGTTCATACCGTAAATAAAGACCCAGACACCGACAATAGGGATTAACCAATAGCCTGCTCTCGTCAAGTGTTGCCATAGCTCAACGAAACTCACATCAAATGTAAGCATCATCACCACAACGGCTACTACACCGATGAGAAAAAACAGATTATTCAGTCTTTGCCTCGTCCAGATCATAACCATTTACAATTGCTGTGCTACTTTTCTACTAAATGCCTCATGGCGATGGTTGATATACCAAGCCAACAAAGACATGGCCACTATCTCGAACAGGAAATTCAAGACTGGCACATCCAGCAGACATGCCAAGAAGAAGATGGCAGAACGGAAGTTAAATGTAAGCAAGCCATTCCACTTCATCAATGCCAACGACTGCTTGTGAAATTCCTCACGGAGTGCTACCGGCATCTGGGCAACATCACCGTATTTCTCTTTCATCAACTTCATCATACGCTGGAATTGGGGAGTTACCTGCTCCTGCTTGCGCGTATAATCCACGTAACTATTCAGAAATGCTTTCCAAATAAAATTACCCTTCCATGGAGTCTGGTCATAGATTTCCTTTTGCTTCTGTGAATTATCAAGTTCGCTACCCTTCTCACCTTTCAGGAAGAAAAGATGTATCTGGATATAATAATCCGCCAGACGAGTCTGACCACCCATACACACAAAACCAGAAATCAATCCTAAGGCCACCACTATACAAGTGGCAATCACCGTATTTTCAGGTGTATTATCGATGCCCAACCATCCGAACTCCAAATCGTGATGCAAATAAAAGCGATAAGCTATAGCCGAATAGATAAAGATATACCAAACGAAACCGGCTGCTCCATCAAGAATGCGTCCCAGCCGACTCTTCTGTCCGGTTAGGCGAGCCAGCTGACCATCTGTACAATCAAAGATATCCGCCCAGCAAAGCAGAAAAATCGCAATCAGGTTATAAATCAATCCCTTTATGCCCTCGTAATAAAAACTACCATGGGCAAAAAACACGCAACTGCCCGCACCAATGATAATAGACCAAATGGTCACCGTATTCGGATGAATGCCGAACTTGGCGAAGAATCTGGCCAAATGATAGCAGAACGGACGCACTACATGGAAATCCAACCAGTCCTCCGTCTCCACCGATTTCAAAGAAGCCAGATAGCCTTCTTTTCCTTTTTTTTGCACTGTCATCTATTTATTTATTGAGGAACACCTGCTTAATAGTGTCACACACAGCCTGGGTTTGTTCCTTACGGCCCAAGGTGATACGTAAGCACGACTCCAATCCTTTGTCAGCCATGAACTTAATCTTATAATCCTGTAAAGCCAACGCTTTCTTCAGTTCTTCCTTAATTTCAACAGGATACTTGATCAAGATGAAATTAGCCACCGACTTATAAACCTTGAAGCCAGGCAGGCTACCCAATTCACGCTTATACAACTGACGTCCCCAATCCATATCTTCTGCCACCTGACGATAATGGTCATCACTACTCAGTGCAGCCAAAGCCACAGCTTCAGAGAATCTGTTGTATCCCAGATACTTGTTCACATAACTGATGAACTGGTCGTGTCCCTTGCCAATGAAGCCAAAGCCCACTCGCAAGCCTGGCAGTCCATAGAACTTAGAGAGCGTTCTGGAAATGATCAGGTTGTTATACTTATCCACCAACGGAGCAATATAATCGGTGTCTGTACTGATGAAGCTAGCGTAAGCCTCATCTATCAACACCATCGTATCGTCGGGAATATTCTCCATGATATGTCCAATCTCAATTGGGGTAAGTCCATTGCCCGTAGGGTTGTTCGGTGAAGCCAGCAACAACATACGCGGATGCACTCGGTTGGTATATTCAATCACCTCTTCCACGTCGTAGGCAAAGGTGTCATCTGTTTCATGAAGGGGATACATCACGAAATCTCCACCACATTCACCTGCCACACGATTATAATACCACCATGAAAACTCAGGAATCAAGATGGTCTTACGATCGCCCACCATGAGAAAATAATGAATCACATTCTTCAGAATATCTTCACCTCCATATCCCAGGATAATCTGCTCCTCGGGCACACCGTAGATTTCGCTCAATCTCACAGAAATCACGCTTTTCTTACCCTCATCATAGATGCGAGTATAGAAACACAGAGTCTTGGGGTCAAAATTCCTGATGGCATCCACCACCTGCTGACTTGGTTCGAAATTAAATTCGTTTCTATCTAAATAGTTCATCACTTTTTAATTTATATCAATATAGGTTAGCTGGTATCAGTTTCTTTGCATTTTCAAAATCATCCACAGTATCGAGCTCAATCGAGAAGAAATCTGTGGTGTCAACAATCTGGAAGGTATAACCCTTCGGGATCAACCGTTCAAAAGCTTTTTCGTAAAACACGTCAATCAAACCCTCTTCTTCAATCATTTGTTGTAATTCACAAAACAGTGCCTTACTGTAATCAGCCGTCATCTTTTCGATGCCCACACTTTCGCCAATTGCCTGTTCGATTGAGCATACCTTACTGATTTCAATCACACGGTTCTTGTCATCCACAATCACTTTGATCTCCTCTTCACCCAACTCATGACGGTTCAGAGCCAGTGCACTTCCTTCCTGCTTCAACACGGCAGGAATGATGGCTGGATCAAAAAGGATATCGCTGTCCAACAGCAAGAAATCATTCCCTTCGGTAAAGGGTCTTGTCAACCACAAAGAGAAGATATTGTTGTTATGTGCATAGTCAGGATTATCAATGAAATGTATGGTAATGTTTGGATAATGATTCGTTAGGAAATCACGGATCATCTGCTGCCTATAGCCAGTAATCACTACAAGTTCCTCAATACCTGCAGCAAGGATAGCATCCACC
This sequence comes from uncultured Bacteroidales bacterium, assembly GCA_902783615.1. GTDB lineage: Bacteria > Bacteroidota > Bacteroidia > Bacteroidales > Bacteroidaceae > Bacteroides. Next base: position 3,938 of record CACZRQ010000049.1, read on the forward strand.
GTACGCTGTAGCAGGGTACGCTGTCCAACAGTCAGCAAACATTTGGGGCGCTCGTCAGTCAAAGGGCGCAACCTTTTAGCCATTCCAGCAGCAAGAATTACTCCAATCATACACATGTATTAGCTAATATCTGCTGCAAAGTTAAGCATTATATTCGAAAAACAGCACATCAGTGTCCTTTTTTTAACATAAGCAGTATATTTCTCCTTTTTTTATAGAAAAAAACAAGAAAATTTCTCAAAACAAAAAAAAATACATAATTTTGCACTTTTAATTGTATTTGCAGACTAGTAAAAGAATGGATACTATATCGATTTTGTCATATTATTTCAACATGATATTGGCATACGGCAACTACTATTTGCTGTACATTATCGAAATTTTCCGTGATTATCCTTTGGAAGTGAAGATTGCAGCCGTTGCCACAACCATCTGGGCTATAATTATTACACTCATTTTCACAGAATTAACCAGGCAAACATTTCGCAAGAAACGCAAAAGGAAAACCATTGAGCACATTCACGAGATTTTTGGCAACTCTGTTAAACATATTCTTTGGGACGAAGATGTAAGTGATGACCTTTCACAGAATGATATAATTAAAATCATGGGATTGGACCAAAGTCGTTTTATTGGTAAAAAGCTATTAAAAAACAAGTTAGAGAAGCAAGTATTCTGCCGAATGATTTACGATCTCATCATTCACGACCAAATGCGTGAAGGCAGAATAAAGAATTTACACCACATCTTAGATATTTTCCTCATCCCGAAATTTTTGGAAGACGAGGTGAACTATGGTACTCAGTTGAACAAAGTGAGTGCCATCACCATGATGCGTACGTTCAAGATTTATATCAGTCCGTGGGTGATCAACAAACTGTTGGAGAACAAGAGCAAGCGCATACGGCGCTTGGCAATGTACTCCATGGTGCGTGCTGGTTCCGAAGGTGACTTGGATGTGTTTGAAACCGATTTCTACGAAAAGAACTGCTGCATCTATGATGAAATCATGATTGGCTACGAATTGCAGCGTCGCAAGAAGAGTGGTATTCGCCTGCCAAGCATGGCCATGTGGGCTGAGCGTTTCAACAGTCCAGAGGTAAAGTGCATGTTGGTGAGAATGATGCGTCGTTTTGAGCAACGTGATAGCTGTTCAATGCTGATGCCATTGTTCGATTCCACACACCACAAGAAACTAATCGAGGAGATTTGCCGCACCTGGGGCTATCTGCAATACAAGGACAGTGAAAATGTCTTATCCGAAGCTTTCCCGCTTCAGACTGATGACACCAAAGTGGCTATCATGCATGCTATTGCCCGTTTCTATACTGGCAAGCATCTGGACATGTTCACTTATGCATACGAAAGCTCAAGCAACCCTCACCTGCGTTTTGAGGCTTTGCGCTGCTTATATAACTATGGAAGCAAGGGCAAGATGAAATTAAGGGAGTTAGAGCGGAATGCCAGTGAGAAGGACAAGAAATATTTTGCCTTCTTCCACAATCCCATTACATTGCAGAAGATACCGCTTGATGAGCTGCAGATATACCATCAAACCATTGAGACATCATTCGTAGGAGATTAAAAAAACATGATAGCATTATGTGGTTAACGATATATTACATATTTTCATATCTGGTATTTGGCTATACGATGCTGATACTCTTCAGTTACCTCTTTCTGGTAATTCAGAGCTATCGAGCCCAGTCGGCACTAAAGGTCGATTTGCCTGACGATGAGACTATCAAGTATCTGATGCGCAATTCACCACTGACGCCAGGCGTGTCGATCATCGCCCCTGCCTACAACGAAGAGGTGACAATTATCGACAATATAAACTCGCTGATGCACATCGACTACCCCAACTTCGAGATCATCATCGTGAACGACGCCAGTACCGACCGCACAATGGAGCTGCTCATCAACGAATACCAGTTAGTGGAAGTGCCTTATGATGTGGCAATGAAGGTGCCTTCAAAGCCTATCAAGCGTGTGTTGAAATCCACAGATTCCCGCTACAGCAAGCTAGTAGTAGTTGATAAGGAACATGGTGGACGAAAGTCAGATGGTTCCAATGCCGGCATCAATGTATGCTCCAACAATTATTTCGTTTGTACCGATGTGGATTGTATCATTGAGCCTATGGCCCTCTACCGCATGATGTGGTTGGTCATCAACAGTCACGAACCGATGATAGGTGTGAGTGCCACCATGCTGATGAGTAACAACTGTACAGTAGAGAACGGTCGCGTTTCAGAAGCAAGGGTTCCTACACGGTTTATCCCAATGTTCCAACAGTTGGAATACCTGCGTTCATTCCTCATCGGTAAACTGGGTTGGTCAACCATCAATGCCTTGCCTAACGTATCTGGTGGTTTTGGTTTGTTTGATACCGACGTTGTTGTAAAATCGGGTGGTTACGACCAAACCAGTATGGCAGAGGACGTGGACATGCTGCTGCGTATGGTTACCTACATGAGCAACAGCGGTCATCCTTTCCGTGTGGCACAGGTACCCAAGGTGTGTTGCTGGACTGAAGGTCCAAACACCATCAAACAGCTCTACCGCCAGCGCATCCGTTGGGCCCGCGGCTTGTTCGAGATTGTATCCCACCATCGTAAGTTGTTTGCCAACCCGCATTATGGCGTGATTGGAACTTTCACCTTGCCCTATATCTTCATGTTCGAGTTTATCGCTCCCATGCTGGAGGCATGTGGTTTTCTGTTTATGATTTGGCTGGTATTGATTGGTGGTGTGAACTGGAATACGGCTTTTATCATATTCGGTATGATTTACCTGTTCTCCGTACTGATGGCTTTTATCATCATGCTGTTCGACTATGTGGCCGATGTGGTGGATTGGGAAAGCAAACTTAAGGCATATCTCACCTTGCTTTTTGCAGCCATCATCGAACCTTTTGTATATCATCCATTCATATCCTATTGTTCAAATATTGGTTATTGGCAGTTCATCAGAAAGACAACCGCTGTATGGACACCAATCCAGCGAAAGGGTGTGAAAAAGAAGAGTTGAAGATTGATAATATGAAGTGGAGTAAATTACATATTAAGTTTTGTTGGGCATTGATATTTTTCATTGTTCAATCTTCATTGTCCATTGGCGTCATGGCTCAGGATCATTTGCCAAGCTATTACTCAGACAGGGCAGAAGCATATATTCAAGCAAATGGTTGGAATGAGGCTAAGCGCGAAATCGATGAAGGTTTGGAGGAATATCCTGATGATCCGGAGTTGCGATACCTTAACGGCAGGTTCTATTATATAACAGGTCACCTGAATGACGCTCGCTATAATCTCATCAAATGCGTTCAGGTGGATGACCAGCATTACGGAGCCAAGCGCCTGTTGCTGGATGTGGAGGATGATACCGGCCACTATTCCAGCGCCATCTGTTATGTCAACGAGTTGTTGGAATTCCAGCCCTACGACCGCGACCTGTGGCGCAGGAAAATCGGTCTGTATCGTAAGTTGAACAACAACACCGAGGCCGATGCTACCTTAGAGCGTCTGTCACGCATCTATCCCAACGATACCATCATCAGCAACGACCTGCGAAACCGTCGCCGTGTCAATTCCAATCAAGTGTTGCAAACCAGCAACTTAGAGGACTCAGCACTCAACTTGGAAAAATGGTTGGAGTTGGATCCCCTCAACTTAGAGTATTATCTGGAACTGGCAAATGTTTATGAACGTTTGGGTGAGTTCGACCGTGCCATTGGAGCCTGTAACCGCGGTTTGCGGGTATTCCCCAACAACATTCAATTGCTCAACAAGGTGACTGGCATCATGGCCGATCAAGGATTGATGTCCCAGGCATTGGAGAGGGCTCGTAGTCAGGCACCCAACAGCAATCTGTACCAGTTTATGTTGGAAGAACTGGCAGCCGACACCCGTCTGCATGACCCATACGAGATCCATGCTCGCCTCTATGAAGAGACTCACAACCGCGATGCCCTGACCTATCTCATCAACACTTCGATTACCAGAGGCTATTTTGACGATGCACTGCTCTACTTGAAAGAAGCCATGAAAATTGAGGGTCGCACACCCGAGCTGTTGATGAAGCAATATGCCTTAGAGAAACGAATGGGCAACGAGAACCAGTCGTTGAAAACGCTGCAGGAATTATACGACATCAACTATAACGATGAAGAAACCATCACTGAATATGCCGAGATGATGCTGGAATTAGGCAACCGTGAAATGTCTGCCGAGGACTATACAGATGCCAACAAGCACCTGGCTCAGGCTATCGAGCTGTTACCCGTGGATGATGAGGCTTGGCCTGCTGCTGTTTCACGACATATCTATTGCTTGGGTCGGCTTGGCAGATATGGAGATGCTAAGAATGTATATACGGAAGCCATTGCGGCTGATCCCGCCAACAAAAACCGTTATGCCGCTGCCTATGAGGAGGTGATAGGCGACCGCCTTCGTTATTTGATAGATGGCGAGAAATACAGCGAAGCCCTGAAAGAAGCCCAGGGTTTCATCGACATCATGCCAGAGAGCGAGGTGGGTTTGCGAACCTGCATCAACATGAGCCAGACTCTCGATCTTGAAGACCTGTTCCAGCACTATGCCGAACTGGGTATCGAGGCATACCCCCAAGAGCCCTACTTCATCATGAAGCAAGCTGTGTCGTTAGAGCATCAAAAACGCTATGCCGAAGCCTTAGAATTGCTGAACCCACCTTATATCAATGAAGAGTTTGCCATGCCTTTATTGGCATCTACCCGTTCAGGTATCACTCAAACCTGGGCTCAGGAACTACTGAAGTTGCGCATGTCCGATTTGGCCATGAGCGCCATCGACTCTGCCTTAGTATATGACAGTCAGAACAAGGAACTGCTCTACACCAAGGGCTTGATTTATGAGCAGCAGAAGCAATTTGACAAAGCTTACGAGTTCCAGCGTCGCAACTATGTGCCAAGTAACGCAGAACAGCAGGAATTCTACCAACACATGCGCTACCTGAAGTTCAACTCGTTCAAGAACCGCGTTGATGCCAGTTACACCTATGCAGCCTACGACTCCCACGATGATGAGATAGCCACACGTGGTCACCTTTATTCCATCGCCAACGTAAGCTATACCTACAAGGGGAAGAAAGACACATTTACAGGACAAGTCTCCTATAAAGGCATTGATGGCTACCATTACGAGAAACTGTTCAAAGACGAAAACGAGGAAGAACATCTATACCAAGAGCACAGCCCAGGTGGCTTCGGCCTTGAATTTATGGGTCAGTGGGAACGCAGTCTCACCCAACGTCTCACAGCTACGCTCAATGGTGCTGTATCTACCAAGTATTTCAACAAGTTTGGTGCCAACCTTACGCTTAGCTATGAGCTGCCAAAGGGATGGACACCATCGGTACGTGTAGGTTATCGCCGCACGTCGAAGACCTATTTATATCTCAGTGCGTCTGACACTACGGCAGTGGATTTGGACGAGTACAATCTTTTCCTGCTGACTCCTGCCATCGATAAAGAATGGACAGAGCGTATCAGTACTCGTTTGTCGGTCGATTTAGCCTCCATGCGTTCCAACCTCTATTATAATATAGGTATAAAAGGCAAGCTGTTCATCAACGACGACAACATGTCATCGGTATCCCTCATGGCAGGCATCGGTTCGTTCCCCGAGCTGACCTTCTTCGACCAGACCGCCTTGCGCGACTTATCGCACACTAATGCTATGGTGGGCTTCGACGCGCAATACCTCTTGACAGAGAACATGTACCTGGGCCTTTCCGGCAGTTGGAACACTTATTTCAGTCCGTATCGGAACCTGGAAGGCATTTTGTACGACTCTTATCGAAACATATACAGTTTAACCTTGCAACTTCATGTAGCATTTTAAAATCTATCAGATATGAACAGAATGATTAAAACACTCTCAATCTTGCTGCTGGTTCCTTTCTTCAGCGACTGCAGCCAAGCCCAAGTTGACGACGACTCTGGCTTGTTTGAGTACCGTGAAATTTATCTGCCCGAAGGTATCTCCGAAGCCAAGAAACTTGGTTTGAACAATGTGGACAAGGATTGGGGCATTTGGGGCCATCACCTTTCAATGGTATTGCCCAAGAATCCATCCATGACCGTCTATGCAGCTGTGGGCGGAAACCGCACCAAAGAGCAATTCTGTTTCTCATCAGATCAGTTGTACAACTACATCGTCGATTACATCGATGAGAACTTCTCGGGCAGTAAGACACGACGTTTCGCCATCCTTCCTAACGACAATGATCTGGTATGCCAGTGTGATCTGTGCGTGAAGGCTGGCAACACAGCCACAGATGCCTCTCCTGCTGCGCTCAACCTCATCAAGCGTTTGGCAGAGCATTTCCCCAAGCATCTGTTCTTCTCTTCTTATTATTTGAGCACTCGAGGCTTACCTAAAGAGGTGCTACCCGAGAACACGGGAGTATTGGTGAGTGCCATGGATTATCCACTCACTACTTTGGCTACCCCACAGGAGACCGAGTTCGAAGCATTGCTCAAGAGCTGGAAACAGTATGTCAGCCATGTATATGTGTGGGATTATATCCAGAACTTCGACGACTACTTCACCCCTTACCCCATCTTCGACGTGATGCAGCGCCGCATCTGGCTCTATGCCCAATGTGGTGTTAACGGTATCTTCCTCAACGGCAGTGGTGAAGAATTTAGCTCAATGAGCCGACTGAAGACTTACGTGTTGGCCGATTTGATGAGAAACCCTACACAAGACATGAAACAGCTCATCTGGGATTATTGTCACAAGTTCTTCCCTGTGGCAGGCGATGAGATTGCCAGCTACATCTTCCTGCTGGAGGCCACAGCTGCCAAGAAAGGCAAGCCACTGCCCATGTACGAAGGTGTAGAGAAGGTCATGCAGTCGTATTTCCTGCCAGAGGAATTCAGCCCATTCCACATCAAGTTGCTGGGAATGTTACACCAGACAAAAGGCGATGAACGTGAGGCACTGACGCTCATGATTCAGGCCATGTGCCTGACACGCTTGGAGATTAAGCGCATCAACAAACATATCCATAGCGACACCATTGATTTATTGAGCTTGCTGAACGACTTGACAAACAACAATATACATAGTTATAGCGAATCGTATTGGTCCATCTTCGACTATATCCGTGAATACCGTGAGATGGTAGATCACGATTTGGCCTACGGCGACAAGAACCTGCTCCGCAATAAGAAGTTGACACCGCTCACAGCCCTCGATGAGGACTATAACGACATTTCCATCCTGACCGACGGTCAGTTGGGTTTGCCCTCAAACTACCATTGTGGACAGATGATTTCATCGGCCACCCCATCGCTGCGCATCGCCGTACCAGTCGAGAAGGGCATGAAGCGCCTGCGTGTTTGGTTTACCGTGAACGCCATCTTCAACATTGCTCTTCCCGAGAAGGTACAGCTGAGTGTGAACGGCATACAGATAGCCAGTGTAACACCACAGGCATCAACCAGCACTCCCAACCGTTCGTATGTTGATTTCAACGTTCCTGCTTCGGCTACGGGCAACATGGTGCTGACAATTGTAAGAAACCAAAAAGTCAAGACAATGGCGATTGATGAAATTGAAGGATTTTGATGAAGAAGCTGTTATTCATATTAGCCTTGTTGGCATGTGCCTTGGTTTCCTGCACCAAACGATTGAAGCCGGCGTCGGTGATTGTGATTGACCCGATTCGCCATTACTACCCTGTCATCCAAGGCGAAAAGATGAGTGTTACCTACGAGTTGGAGAATGTTTCTGAAAACCCATTGTTCATTCAGGAAATACAGACCAGCTGTGGCTGCTTGGTGCCACGTGACGAACTGCCTTTGGTTATCTTGCCACACAAGAATGGGTTCATCAACTTAGATTACAACACCATCAAGAACAATGGTTATGTGAGTCACTACGTGTATTGCTACGGCAATTTCCAGGATACCACCGCCATTGTCATGCAGTTCGACACCAATGTGGTGCCGAGTGCCGACTATGTGCGCGACTACGAACAATTGTGGAACGAGCAGGAGAAAATCTCTCCCACCGTCCACACTTTTGTAAATGGTAACACTGCGCAGAAAGGCTACTACATCGATCCTGGCATGGATGCCCGTGAGCGCAGCAAAGAGGAAATCAAGGAAGATTTAGATAACATCTTGCCATAACAGAATCTTACTTTCTGAATGGCGGTTTCTGAACCTTAGCCTTGAGTTTGCGGCCTCGCATATCGATGAGGATATCGGTGCCCGTTTTGCTGTAAGCGGTCTTGACATAGCCCAAACCTATGCCGATTTTGCGAGTGGGCGACATGGTGCCACTGGTCACTTCGCCAATCTCTTCGCCATCGACATTCAGGAGTTTATAGTGCTCGCGAGGAATGCCACGATCAATCATCTCGAAGCCAACTAGCTTGCGAGCTACGCCTTCTTTCTTCTGGCGTTCCAGCTCAGCGCGATTGGTGAAGTTCTTGCCATCCACGAACTTGGTGATCCAACCCAAACCAGCCTCGATGGGTGAGGTAGTGTCATTGGGGTCGTTGCCATAAAGGCAGAAACCCATTTCCAAACGAAGGGTGTCGCGGGCGCCCAATCCGATAGGTGCAATGCCAAACTCCTGACCTGCCTCGAATACAGCATTCCAAATCATCTCAGCATCTTCTGGATAGAAATAGATTTCAAAGCCTCCTGCACCCGTATAGCCTGTGTTGGAGATGATCACATCTTTCGCACCAGCAAACTCGCCATGCGTGAAATGATAGTAAGGAATAGCACTTAAATCGATGGATGTAAGCTTCTGCAAGGTGGCCAATGCCTTGGGACCCTGTATTGCCAACTGAGCCGTGTTGTCAGAAGAGTTCTGCAACTCGGCACCCAGTGTGTTGTGAGACACACACCAGTTCCAGTCCTTGTCGATGTTGGCAGCATTCACCACCAGCAAATATTTCTCGGGCTCATAATAATAGACGAGGAGGTCATCGACAATGCCGCCCTGCTCGTTAGGGAAGCATGTGTATTGCGCCTGACCTAAAGTAAGTGCAGCCACGTTGTTGGAAGTAATCTGCTGAAGGAAAGGCAATGCATTGGGACCTTTCACCCAGAACTCACCCATGTGAGAAACATCGAACACACCCACTCCGTTGACAACGGTCATGTGTTCCTGAATAATGCCTGTAGGGTATTCTATAGGCATGTTATAGCCAGCAAATTCGTGCATCTTTGCACCCAGTGCAATGTGCTTTTCGGTAAATGGAGTATTTTTCATATCATTATTGACGATTGACCATTGACGATTGACGATTCTCCATGCGGGAAAAAGGCCAGTCAATGTCTGGTTAATATTTAGGTTAGCTTCTTTTTGCTGTCAACTCAGCTATCTTGACCATCACCTTCATGGCTTTCTCCATACTTGGGATAGGTACATACTCGTAACGGCCATGCATGTTCATTCCTCCAGCAAAGATGTTGGGACAAGGCAAGCCTTTGAAAGAGAGCTGAGCACCATCGGTACCTCCACGGATGGCCTTGACAACGGGCTCAACGCCAGCTGCCAACATAGCTTCTTTGGCGATGTCGATCACATACATCACTGGCTCGATCTTCTCTCGCATGTTATAATACTGGTCACGAAGTTCCAGCTTCAGGGTACCCTCGCCATACTCAGCATTAATCTTGTTGGTAAGGTGCTGGAACTCACGTTTGCGGCTCTCGAAACGCTCGCGACTATGGTCACGGATGATGTAGCTGACAGTGGTCTGCTCAACCGTTCCATTAAAGCTGATGACATGATAGAAACCCTCATAGCCCTCAGTATGTTCAGGCGTTTCATGAGAAGGCAACATGGAGATGAATTGGTTGGCCACACGGATGGAGTTGATCATCTTGTTCTTGGCAGTTCCAGGATGCACATTGCGACCCGTAAAGGTGAGTTTTGCAGCAGCAGCGTTGAAGTTTTCAAACTCCAGCTCTCCCACCTCGCCCCCATCGAAGGTATAGGCGAAGTCGCAACCGAAACGCTCTACATCGAACTTATGGGCGCCCAAGCCAATCTCCTCATCGGGATTGAAGGCAATGCGAATCTTACCATGCTCAATTTCAGGATGTTGCATGAGGTACTCCACACCAGATATGATCTCGGCAATACCAGCCTTATCGTCGGCACCCAAGAGGGTATGGCCATCAGTCACGATAAGATCCTCGCCCACATGCTTCTTCAGTTCCAGGAACTGCTCGGGAGTCATCACGATGTTATCGGCCTCGCATAGAACAATGTCACCACCATCGTAGCTATTCACGATGCGAGGTTTCACATCCTTGCCACTCATATCGGGTGCTGTGTCCATGTGGGCGATGAAGCCCACCACAGGTACCTGCTTATTGGTATTGGCAGGTAATGTGGCATAAAGATAGCCATTGCCGTCCAAGAAAACCTCTTGCAAGCCAAGGTTTTCCAACTCTTCCTTCAAATATTTTGCCAGCACCATCTGACCAGGAGTGGATGGGGTTACGCCCGATTCCTCGTTGGAGGTGGTTTCAAAGCTGACGTACTTTAAAAATCTGTCAATTAGTTTATTCATGGTATCAAAAAAAATCAATCAATAATCTCTAAACTTAAAAGTGGCTACTGCCATCGAAACAGTGGGTACAGATTTTGCACTTGGGCAATCCAATGGCTTTCACCACCATATCCACCGTATTGAACTTCAGTGTACTGAGTCCGAACTTCTGTCGCATAATCTCCACCATCTTGTCATACTCAGGCGTATGGGCAGTGGCATATCTGTCGAGCTTGGCATTGGCATCGCCCTCCACATCCTTGATGATGCGACGGGTAAGCAGTTCCAAATCGCCCTTTGATGCCGTGTAGCCCACAAACGGACAAGAGTAGATCAACGGCGGACAGCTGATGCGGATGTGCACCTCCTTGGCGCCATATTCGTAGAAGGTTCTCACATTGTCGTGCAACTGCGTGCCGCGAACAATAGAGTCGTCGCAGAACACCATCTTCCTGTCTTGCAGCATACAGCGGTTAGGGATGAGCTTCATCTTCGCCACCAGGTTACGCATCTCCTGATTGGCAGGGGTAAAGCTGCGAGGCCAGGTGGGAGTATATTTGGAAACGGCACGATGATAAGGCACACCCTTTCCTTCAGCATAGCCCAAAGCCATGCCCACGCCAGACGATGGGATGCCACAAACGCAATCCACATCGGTATCGTCCAGTTGTCCCATCTGCATACCTAAGCTAAAGCGCACCGACTCGGTATTGATGCCTTCATAGCTGGAGGTGGGGAATCCATAATAAATCCACAAGAACGAACATATCTGCATCTCCTCATTGGGCTTGCGCAACTGCTCCCAGCCATCGGCTTTCACACGCACGATTTCGCCAGGACCCATATAGTGGTCACGCCTATAGTCGAGGTTAGGGAAACTGCTTGTCTCGCTTGAAACGGCGTAAGCATCCTCTTTCTTGCCAATCACCACAGGGGTGCGTCCCAACCTGTCGCGGGCAGCGATGATGCCATCCTCTGTGAGGATCAGCAACGAACAAGAGCCCTTGATTTTGCTGAACATGTATTCAATGCCCTCTACCCAGCTCTTTCCCTGAATAATGAGCAAGGCAATCAGCTCGGTCTGGTTGGTCTTGCCAGAGTTCAGCTCGGCAAAATGCAGATTCTTGTCAAGAATCTCCTGCTCCAGTTCAGCCAGGTTGAAAATTTTGGCCACCGTTACGATGGCAAACCTGCCTAAGTGAGAATTGAATATGATGGGTTGCGGGTCGGTATCGCTGATAATGCCGATACCAGAATTACCCTTGAATTTATCTAATTCGTCTTCAAACTTGCTTCTGAAATAATCGCTGTCCAACTTGTGGATAGAGCGCGCAAAAGAGCCATCATCCTGGTTATAGGTTACCAAACCTCCACTACGGGTACCCAGATGTGAGTTATAATCAGTACCGTAAAACAAATCCGCCGTACAACGATGCTTGGCAATGGTGCCAAAAAAACCTCCCATAATTTGTAGTATTAAATGTTAAAACCGCAATCGGCAGGTTCTCCCCACCCGATTGCGGTTGCAAAGTTAATCAAAACTTTCGATAATTCCTCAATCCTGTCTGCAAGAATTCAACATATTTTGAAATATCTTCATCGTAGGCATACGACTTATTCAGCGGTTTTCCCTCATTATCAATGAGAACATAGAACGGTTGGGCATTGGCGCCAAACTTCACCCTTTGCAGGTAGCTCCATTTGTCGCCCAAGGTGCGCAAGGTGCGCTCTTGTCCGTTCTCCACCACCTTGACAGGCTCTGGCAAACGGGTCTTGTTATCCACATAGAGGGTGATCAGCACATATTCGTTGTTCATCAAGTTACCCACTTCTGGGTCTGTCCATACTGCCAGTTCCATCTTCCGGCAATTCACACATCCATAGCCGGTGAAATCGAGCATGACAGGCTTTCCCACCCTGCGGGCATATTCCATACCTAAATCGTAATCATCGAACTGAGCCCTCACCTCATTCTTATAGAGGTTGAAATCCTGTGTATGCAAAGGTGGAGCAAAGGCACTGATAGCCTTCAAGGGTGCGCCCCATAAACCTGGCACCATATAAACGGCAAAGGCCAAGGATATTAATGCCATGAAGAAACGAGGCACACTTACACGGGTATCATCATCGTCGTGCGGGAACTTGATCTTGCCCAACAGATAAACGCCCAACAAGGCAAAAATCACAATCCACAATGCCAAAAACGTCTCACGGTCAAGGATATGCCATCCGTATGCCAAATCAGCCACCGACAGGAACTTCAAGGCAAAAGCCAATTCGATGAAGCCTAACGACACCTTGATGACATTCATCCATCCGCCCGATTTAGGAACCTGTTTGAGCCAAGTGGGGAACAACGCGAAAAGCGTGAAGGGCAACGCCAGAGCGATGGCAAAGCCCAACATGCCAATGGCTGGTGCTAAAATGCTGCCCGATGTTGACACCTCCACCAACAGGAAACCGATGATAGGACCTGTGCAAGAGAACGATACCAACGACAGCGTAAACGCCATGAGGAAGATGCTAAGAAAACCAGTGGTCCGCTCAGCCTTGCTGTCAACGGCATTGCTCCACGATGATGGCAGTGTAATCTCAAACGCTCCGAAGAACGAAGCGGCAAAGACCACCAGCATCAGGAAGAAGAGAATGTTGAAGATGGCATTGGTTGACAATGCATTGAGCGCACTGGCTCCGAAGAGTAGCGTTACCAGCAGACCCAAGGTCACATAGATGACCACAATGGCCAAACCGTATGTCATGGCATCACGGATGCCCTTCTTCTTGTCTTTGCTTCGCTTGAGGAAAAAGCTCACCGTCATGGGAATGATAGGCCACACACAAGGAGTGAACAAGGCCAACAAGCCTCCTAAGAAACCTGTGAAGAAGATGTAGAGCCAAGAACGATCGACTGTGCCAACCGACTCGCCAAAAGCGCGCAGTTCGTCCACCACAGGTGCCCACCAGTCAGATTGACCGATGTTTTTCTCCCCAACGAGGGAATTGTTTTTCTCTATCGAGGAAGAAACATTTTCACCGTTTGCCGAATCAACTCCAGCAGCATCCTCTGTAGCAGCTGAAGCCACCACATCGGCAGTGCCTGTAAACATGAAAGGCACCTCGCTGGGCGGCAGACAGTTCTCGTCATTACAAGCAGCATATTCCAAATAGCCTTCAATGCGGTACTGGCCACCCTCCAAGCGGATGCGCTGCACGAACTTGGCAGTTCGCTCAAAGTAGCGGACTTCCATATCGAACAACTTGTCGAAAACGGTCTGTTCATTGCCTACAGGCAACAGCTTCCCATCCACATGAGCCCCCGTCACCTTATCTATATTAAAAGACGCGGCAATAGGACCTCCCTCATCCAAATCCGTGGAATAGATGTGCCACCCTGGGTCGATGTCTGCAGTAAACACAATCTCTGCCACATCGTCGGAAACCTTGTTCAGTTCTGTACGGAAGGTAACAGGGTCAAAAATCTGGGCATGCACGAGAAGAGCTACCCATAGCAGCCCTATCACAGACAACAGTTTCTTCATGTCTCAAGTAGATGTTTAAAGTTCGTAATCCACACAAGCACGGCTCTCCTTCACGTCAGCCAGCAGCTTGGCTGCGGCCACATGGGCTGGATGAACGGCGTATGCCTTCACCTCTTCCAAAGTCTTAAACTCGCTATACAGCGCAATGTTCCACTGCTCGTCGGGGTTGATGTTCACACCCACCTCCACATGACCGATGAAGGGGATAATTGCGGGCAAAGCCTCGATCGCTTCCTTGAATTTCAGTGCTACTGCCTGCTTTTCAGCAGCAGAAACCTCATTTTTCAGCTTAAAAAGTACAATGTGTTTAACCATATCTTTGTCAGTTAAATTTTTATTTATATTTTTGCTTGCAAATATAAGGATTTTTATTCACATAAAATCTTAAGAAGATGTTAATTATTGGTATTGCTGGCGGAACAGGCTCTGGAAAGACCACCGTCGTGAAGAAAATTATGGAGAAGTTGGACAAGGACGAAGTGGTGTTGCTGCCATTGGATTCTTATTACAAGGACAGTAGCCATGTGCCACCCGAGAAAAGGCAGCAAATCAACTTCGACCATCCTAACGCCTTTGATTGGGATTTGCTGCGCAGTCACATTGCCCTGTTGAGGGAAGGCAAGAGCATAGAGCAACCCATCTACGACTACCTCACCTGCACACGCCAGCCCGAAACCATTCATATCGAGCCAAAAAACGTGATCATATTCGAGGGTATCATGTCGCTCTATGACCAGGAAATCCGCGACATGATGGACTTGAAGGTGTTTGTGGATGCCGACCCCGATGTTCGTTTGATTCGCAACATCGAGCGCGATATCGTGTCACGAGGCAGAACATACGAGGATGTGATGGAGCGTTATACCCGTGTTTTGAAGCCTATGCACGAACAGTTCATCGAGCCCACGAAGCGTTATGCCGACTTGATTGTGCCACAAGGCGGAAGAAACAAGGTGGCGATTAAGATCTTGACGATGTATGTCAAGAAGCATTTGAATGATTGAGCTTCGCTCCTATTGACCATTGACTATTGACGATTGACTATTGAAAATTAGATCGTTATACATATTGATTGGATTATTGCTGCTGTCTGTGGCTGCGGGTTGCATCCAGCGTAACAGACAGATAGAGAAACCTGT
Organism: uncultured Bacteroidales bacterium; assembly: GCA_902783615.1. Taxonomy (GTDB): domain Bacteria; phylum Bacteroidota; class Bacteroidia; order Bacteroidales; family Bacteroidaceae; genus Bacteroides. The sequence continues at coordinate 19,188 of CACZRQ010000049.1, forward strand.
GCACGACTTGGAGCAGATACAGGACAGCGGTGTGCTGAGGGTACTCACACTCTACAGCTCCACCAGCTATTTCCAATATCGAGGTCAGGAAATGGGCTTCCAATACGAACTGGCCGAGCAGTTTGCAGCCTACTTGGGCGTGAAATTAGAGGTGGTAGTAGCCCGCAATGTGCAAGAACTCACAACCTTGCTCCTGGCTGGCAAAGGCGACCTGATTGCATACAACCTGCCTGTGACCAACGAGCTGAGAGACAGCATTGAGTATTGCGGCGAAGAAACCATCACCCATCAGGTGCTGGTGCAACGCAACAAGTGGCGACCTGCACCGCTGAAAGATGTTACAGAACTGATTGGCAAAGAGGTGTATGTGAAGCCAGGCAGATACCTGATGCGCATGAACAACCTGAACGAAGAGGTGGGTGGAGGCATCATCATACACAACGAATCAAGCGACAGTCTTTCGTTGGAAGACCTCATCATGATGGTGGCACAAGGAAAGATCGACTATACGGTGGCAGACAACGATGTGGCCAAGCTGAACCAGACTTACTACCCCAACTTAGAGGTGAGCATGGCGGTAAGCCACGACCAACGGGCATCTTGGGCAGTGAGGAAAGAATGCACGCAACTGGCTGAAGCTGTGAACAAATGGCATGAGGAGAACACCACCTCACCCAAATACACCGCCAGCATGAAGCGTTATTTCGAGCTGAGCAAGACAAAGTACTTCTACCCCATCATGTCGGTGTCAGAGGGCAAGATCTCCCCTTACGACAACCTGTTCAGGCAATATGCCAAAGAGATCAATTGGGATTGGCGACTGTTGGCATCGCTGGCTTACACGGAATCGAACTTCGACACCACAGCTGTGTCGTGGGCAGGAGCCAAAGGACTGATGCAGCTGATGCCTCGCACAGCCAAGGCAATGGGTGTGCCCGAGGGGAAAGAGCAGAATCCCGAAGAGAGCATCAAGGGGGCAGTGAAGTATATAGAATTGACAGCCAGCACCTTCAAATCCATACCACAACCCGAGCGCAACAAGTTTATCTTAGCTGCCTATAACTCAGGCACAGGCCACATCATCGATGCAATGGCGTTGGCAGAGAAATACGGAGCCAACAAGTATGTGTGGGACGACAATGTGGAGAAATACATTTTGCTGAAGAGTCATGAGGAGTATTTCTCCGATCCCGTGTGCAAGCATGGCTACTTCAGAGGCATTGAAACCTACAACTTCGTGCGGGAAATTACTCAGCGATATTACAAATATCGGGAAGTGATCAAAGAGTAGAGAAAACCAACCCAAAACGTGCCTTTAGGTACGCGATAAAGGCAGCAACGAGCTACATCCCTGTAACCCGTTGCTTATTTTTTTCACCCTAGCATATACCGAATCTTTCTGCGATTCCCTGTTGGCCTGACGGCAAAGTGTACCCAGAAGGTATCGCCTCGGCGTTCCAAGAACAGCTCATCGAAATCGCGGTTATGCTTCTCCGACATCCGGTACAATATCTGCATATATCGATTCGCCTGCTGCTTGTCCTTGCAATTGATATCCACAGCGCAACCCCTTAGATGATTGGAGGTCTTGCTTGGTTTCAATCCTGCTTTCGCCATAGCTTCGCTTACTTGTATGGATCGGAATCCCTGATTGATGATGATGCCTTTCACCTTCTTCGAGGTGTAGTAATCATCCTCTCGGTCAAGCACATACTTGCGGTTGTAGATATA
>CACZRQ010000050.1 GCA_902783615.1 uncultured Bacteroidales bacterium
CCCACCATGCAATCGGTCTCGTTGGCCATCAGGTGCCAAACCGGCAACCTGCCCTGCTGCTCGTTGATCTTCAGGAAAGTCTGCGCAAAATCGCGCTGCTTGTCGGGATGAATCAAGGTGGAAAGCGGATGAGCTGCACGATAAGTGTCCCACAAAGAGAATGTGGTGTAGTTGGTGAAGTCGGCTTTCTCATATACCTGATCGTCAGATCCGCGATAGTCGCCATTCACGTCATTGAACACCGATGGAGCTATCATGGTGTGGTAGAGCGAGGTATAGAAAATGGTCCGAGCTTCTTCATCGCCTGTTTCAATCTTTATCTTCCTCAGTTGCTGTTCCCACTGGTCGTTGGCATTCATGCACACTGCCTCGAAATCCCAAGATGGATTCTCGCTCTGCAGGTTCAAGCGGGCATTTGCCTCACTCACCGCTGAAAGACCCACCTTCACCAGCAAAGGTTCGCTTCCGCCTTCAAACGAAAGCACACTGCAATGATTGTCGGCTTCCTCTATACTCTTGATGGGCTTGTTGAACTCGGCAGCAAAATAAACCCGCTGGTTGACAGCCCATCCCTTAGAGAAGCGATAGCCCTCAATGCTCTTGTCGCCTTGCTGATGCAGCCCAGCCTCAAGGGTCTTATCGCCACCGCTGATTCCATAATCCAGATTCACCAGCAGCAGCTGTTCGTTTCCTGTTGGATAGAAATAACGATGGAAACCTGTGCGGGCGGTAGCCGTCAACTCCACCTGTACGTCGGCCTGCTCGGTGTGCACACTGTAATAGCCCGGTTCCACCATTTCCTGATTGTGATTGAACAAATCGGTTCGCTGCGTTTTGTCGGTCACAGGCAGGAACACGATATCGCCCAAATCGCCACAACCTGTGCCACTGAGATGCAGATGACTGAATCCCACCAACACAGAATCGCTGTAATGATAACCGGAGCACCAGTCCCAACCCTGCGTGAGCTGAGAAGGGCCCAATTGCACAAAGCCAAAAGGCACGTTAGCACCCACGAACACATGTCCGTGTCCACCCGATCCGATGAACGGATCCACAAACTGCGTGTAGGTTGTTTCCTCTTGATCGTAAGTCTGTCCAGCATGGCAAGCCATCAAGAGTGCTACACTCGTCAACATTAATACTACTTTCTTCATATCTTTATTTATTGAAAATTTCAAAAGTCACCTTGAATCCGAACTCCCGTTTCTTCTGCTTGGCAAACGACATGAAGAAACCGAAGTCGAACAGATGTGTGCCAATACCATAGCCCATCTCATAGTAAGGTTTCTGATGGGGCAGGAACACCGTATTGAAATAGATGCGTTCGTTCATCACATATCTCAAATATTTCGCCATGTGTGGAATCAGCAAGAACGGAGCCTGATAGGTGGCATGCAACCTGAGATACTGTCGAGATGAGTTATACACATCGGAGTGCAACAAATGGAACACCCCTCCAATGTCGTCACTCCATCCAATGGGCAGATTATGACGGCGGAAACGCTCAAAATCGATGAAATACAGCTGATCCTTATAGGCAAACGCTCCAGCTCCAAAACGCAGATACAACGTGCGTTGCAAGCCCAAGGGCAAATCGTCTTGGAAATCCACCTCAAAGCGGTCGTACTGAGTGGAATTCTTGAAGATGCCATCAATGCCTTTCTCCCATTCAAAGATGAAGGTGGGATAGGATGAATGCAGGTTTACCTTGCGTTTGCCATCCATGTAGTAATATTGTCCAGGAGTGAACGAGAGACTCATCATCGGGGCAAAACTGTTGTAAACACGGTTGTACATCTCGTTCCTGTTGCCCGTAGCCGCCCTGCGGTGCAGGTTCAGACCCAGGTCGAGGGTGAAGCCATTGAACACCTCCCAACCGTGTGACACCTTCAGATAGGTGTGGTTGAAATACTCCAAGTTCACCTCAGCGGGATTCACCTTCTCGCCTGTCATTTCTTCTATATCCCGCAACACCTGATTGTTATACACTTTGTCGCCATTACCTATCTCGAAACGCCAGGATGCCCGTTTCTCAGGCCAATAGTCGAAATAGCCCCTTACCAACCAATAGAACTCCCGATGCTTGAAGTTGTAACCTAAGCGAGGGGTGATTTCCAACACCTTGTCGTTCACCATCCTGCGGGTATAGCGCAAGTCCATCTTGTAGGAGATGCCATTACGAGGGCTATAGCCCAACAGCTGAGGATTGAGTATGGGAGAGATGCGGAAGTTGCCCACATCTTTCACATAGAATCGGCTTCGGTTCACCAGCACATCGCCCACGCCTTCCCAGAAACGGTTCCTTTTCTGTTTCTTGGTCTGTTTCAAGGTGTCTTGCTGTTCTCTCAACTGCTTGCTGATGTATTCAGAATAAAGATCTACTTCATCCATCGTGAGTGGTACAGGACGATGCTGTTTGAAATATTCAAGATTACGCACGGGCGCTGTATCGTCGCTTTGCAGACTATAGTAGCGCGACAGGTCGTATTTCCCCGCATCCTGATGGCGCAAATCACTCAAGGTCTGATGGGGTGTTTCGTGGCTGATATCATGATAGGTCACCTTGGCGATATAGCCAGCATCGATACGGTTGCCCATGAAGTGGAAAAACACCTCCAAGCGATAGTCCATCGGCAACATCTCGGTATCGGTATTCATATCTCCCATAATCACTGTGTCATTGAAACGGATCATCTCGTTGCGACCCTCAAAGTACATTTCCCTCACACTCCAGGCACCATTGGTGATGATTACATAGCCCTCCACCAGCTGATAGCTCACCACTCGAGGTTTAAAGCCCACCTTGTAGTGCTGAATACTATGATCATGATACACAGAATCGAGGGTATAGATATAATACTTGCTGCCCTTCGGGGAGAGAGGCGAAATCAGTTTGTCCTGCAGCAGCATGTGGTTGTAGGGCGTGATGTGGAAATAGTCTGACAGGCGTCCGTCGCCCTCGAAGAAACTGTTGGTGGTTCCCAGCACACCCTCTGTGCGCTGATCGTAGATATCAGGCGAGGTGAAATGCACTTGGTTCAGGGTTTCGATGAAGAAGCGCCGCTGCCCATTCCGGCTCACGTGAAACATACCAGGTATCTGATGATAGAACACATTCTTCTTGCGCACATTCACCTGACCTTTGATGTAGAGCTGAGCATTATATTCCCTGGCCATCCCAACACCACCGTTAGCACGGGCAACGGTCAGCCGAATCAAGCTATCGGCCAACACGTCAATGGGTTGATGCCTCGTGGTGCGAGCCTCAAGAACCATCGGCAAACAGAGCATCAGCACCATCAGCCAAGCCAAGAACCCTATTTTATGCTCATTTTTCATATTACAAATAGCAAAAGTATAAATTTAATTTGTACTTTTGTGGCAAATTACCGTTAAAAGATAAAACAACATGTCGAAAATGAGATTTTTTGCCCTTCAGGAACTGGCTAACAGGAAACCCTTGGAAGTAAATCTGCCCTCGAAGAAACTCACAGATTACTATGGTATCCATGTGTTCAACCAGCAAAAGATGCAAGAGTATCTGCCCAAAGAAGCCTATCAGGCTGTGAAGGATGCTATCGAAAAAGGCAAGCCTATCAGCATTGAGACAGCCGACTTGATTGCCAACGGCATGAAGAGTTGGGCGAAAGAGCTGAATGTTACACATTATACGCATTGGTTCCAACCTCTGACTGATGGTACAGCCGAGAAGCATGATGGGTTTATCGATTTCGGTGAAGACGGCGATGTGATTGAGCGTTTCTCTGGCAAGCTGCTGATTCAGCAGGAGCCCGACGCTTCTTCATTCCCCAACGGTGGCATTCGCAACACGTTCGAGGCACGCGGATATACAGCCTGGGATGTTTCATCGCCAGCATTCGTGGTGGACGACACGCTTTGTATCCCTACGATTTTCATTTCCTACACGGGAGAAGCGTTGGACTACAAGACACCTTTGCTGAAGGCACTGAATGCTGTAGATAAGGCAGCTACGGAGGTATGCAAGCTGTTCGACAGCTCTGTGGAACGCGTTTACGCCAACCTGGGTTGGGAACAGGAATATTTCCTGGTGGATCGTGCCCTATACGATGCCCGCCCCGACCTCTGCCTAACAGGTCGTACGCTGATGGGTCACTCTTCTGCCAAAGACCAGCAGTTGGATGACCACTATTTCGGTTCTATCCCTGCTCGCGTAACGGCTTTCATGAAAGAGCTGGAGATTGAATGTTATAAGTTGGGCATTCCTTTGAAGACTCGACACAACGAAGCTGCTCCAAACCAGTTTGAGTTGGCTCCAATCTTCGAGAATGTTAACCTGGCCAACGACCACAACCAGTCGGTAATGGATTTGATGAAGCGTTTGGCTGGAAAGCATAATTTTGCCGTGCTGCTGCACGAGAAGCCTTTCAACGGCGTGAACGGCTCGGGCAAGCACAACAACTGGTCGCTCTGTACCGATACGGGCGTCAACCTGTTCGCACCAGGCAAGAATCCACAGGGCAACATGTTGTTCCTCACCTTCTTGGTGAATGTGCTGATGATGGTATATAAGAATCAGGACTTGCTACGGGCTTCTATCATGAGTGCCACCAACAGCTATCGACTGGGAGGCAATGAGGCTCCTCCTGTTATCCTGTCAATCTTCTTGGGCAAGCAGCTCACAGCAGTGCTGGACGAGTTTGTGAAACAGGATTATAGCAGCAAGAGCGACAAGGCGGCGAATATGACTTTGAAGTTGGGTATCGACCGTATCCCAGAGATTCTGCTGGACACCACCGACAGAAACCGCACTTCGCCTTTCGCCTTCACGGGCAATCGTTTCGAGTTCCGCGCGGTGGGTTCATCGGCCAACTGTGCAGGAGCAATGATCGCCATCAACGCAGCTATGGCCAGCCAGTTGCAAGAGTTTAAGGCAAAGATCGACAAGCTTATAGAGGATGGTATGAACAAAACGGAGGCGCTGTTCTATGCGCTGAAGGATGCCATCATCGAGTCTGCCCCCATCCGTTTCGAGGGTGACGGTTATTCCGAAGAATGGAAGCAGGAGGCTGCCCGCCGAGGTTTGAGCAACATCACCAGTGTGCCCGAAGCACTGATGCATTATGAGAGCGAGCAGTCGAAGGCTGTGCTCATTGGCGAGCATATCTTCAACGAAACGGAACTGGCGAGCCGCTTAGAGGTGGAACTGGAGAAGTTCACGAAGAAGGTACAGATTGAGAGCCGCGTGCTAGGAGATTTGGCCATCAACCACATCGTACCCACAGCGGTGACCTACCAGAATCGTCTGTTAGAGAACCTGCGTGGTTTGCGCGAGGTATTCGATGCCGAAGAATATGAGATGCTGAGTGCCGATCGCAAGGAGCTGATTCGCGACATTTCATTCCGTGTAACTGAAATAAAGCGACTGGTGAAGGAAATGACCGAAGCCCGCAAGAAAGCCAACCACATGGGAAATTACCAAGAGCGGGCATTCGCCTACGAGCAGCAGGTGAAGCCATATCTCGATAAGATTCGTGTGCACATCGATCATTTGGAAATGGAAATCGATGACGAGATCTGGCCATTACCCAAATACCGTGAGCTTTTGTTTACCAAATAAAGACAATTCCCCCGCCATTTGGCAGGGGATTTATTTTACTCAACTTTCGCAAGTGACTAAAGTGTTATATAATAGCCCCGATGGGGCTTATTTGTGAAACTATAGTTACTTTACTATCCAATCTTTGAGACCTTCTTCAGTCGGTCTTCATCAATGATCTTGATCTTGCGCCCATCAATGGCAATCAACTTCTCGGTAGCAAACTGAGAGAGAGTGCGGATGGCATTCGACGTAGTCATATTCGACAGATTTGCCAAATCCTCACGCGACAGGTAAATGCTAAGCGTAGAATTATCCTCTTCCAAACCATAACTTTCCTTCAGGAACAGCAGCGATTCCGCCAAACGACCGCGGATGTGCTTCTGCGTCAGATTCACCGTTCGCCTATCGGCCACGCCCAACGAGGTGGAAAGATGGCAAATGAAGAAATAGGCTAAGTTAATGTTCTCCTTCACCAACTCGTTGATGATGTCGAGAGGAATAAGGCACATCACAGACGGTTCCACCGCAGCTGCCGCATTCACATACTGCTCACGGGCAAAGAACGCGCGGAATCCGAAGTAGCCAACAGGCTTGATCATGCGTACGATTTGGTTTCTTCCTCCCACACCTTCTCTAAACACCTTTACCTTGCCTTTCAGCAAGCAGTATAGGAAAGCTGGGGACTCTTCTTCATTATGCACAATCTCATTCTTCTTGTATGTCTGTAGCATGAAACTATCGGCCAAGCGCTCACGCTGCGCAGGAGTAAGCGGCTTCCACAATTCAGATATCAAATCTGGAATGTTGTAATCTGACAAATGAATCTTAACCATTTGATGATGCATTTAATAAGAACCTTTCTGCTTCGATAGCAGCCTTACAGCCACTTCCTGCTGCCGTGATGGCCTGACGGTAATGCGGGTCGGCCACATCACCTGCGGCAAACACACCAGGCACATTCGTTCGCGGACTATTTCCCTCGGTTATGATATAGCCAGCCTCGTCGGTCTGCACATAATCCTTGAAGATGTCGGAGCTGGGCTTGTGACCAATGGCCAGGAAGAATCCATCGATGGGAAGGTCGTAATGACGTTCGTCAGCTTCACCCCTGCGATGCACCAGGTGTACACCCTCTACACCGTTTTCACCAAATAATCCTTCGGCATTGTGTTCGAACAGCACTTCAATCTTTGGGTGGTTCATCACTCTTTCCTGCATAATCTTGGAAGCACGGAGGAAAGGCTTTCGCACAATCAGATACACTTTGGCAGCCAAGCCAGCCAGATAGGTGGCTTCCTCGCAAGCGGTATCTCCTCCGCCCACCACAGCTACGGTCTTGCGGCGATAGAAGAATCCATCGCAGGTGGCACAGGCACTCACACCCATACCTGCATACTTCTTCTCATCCTCCAAACCCAAGTACTTGGCAGCAGCACCTGTGGCAATAATCAAGGCCTCAGCCTCAATTACTTTCTGTCCATCAATGGTAACCTTGAATGGGCGCTCGCTCAAGTCGGCTTGGGTGGCAACACCTTGACGCAAATCGGCACCAAAACGTTCGGCCTGCTGACGCAAGTCTTCCATCAACTGGTTACCATCAACTCCCTGCGGATAACCTGGGAAGTTTTCTACCTCTGTGGTTGTGGTGAGCTGACCACCAGGTTGCAGTCCGGCATACAACACGGGGTTGAGGTTGGCACGCGATGCATAGATAGCGGCCGTATAACCTGCAGGGCCTGAACCGATAATCAGCAATCTCACTTTCTCTGTTTCCATATTATTTTAGTTTTTTAGTTTCTTTCTTTTATGGGATGGATGGGATTTGGGGGGATTAACCCCCAAAAGCAATCTACCTTAAATCAATCACTTCCACCCCAGGATAGTCGGCTTTGTTGAACACAAAGACTTCATCGGGAAGAAGTTGGTTTTTCACTTCAAAGCGATCTATATCAATCACTGTCACATCCAATCCGCCTCGACTCGCCATACTGATGCGAATGGGGTACAACTCGGTTTCATGTATCAAGAGCACAATGCTCTGCATCTCCTCACGAGGCTCGGTGGTGGTCATAATCACCTTACGCACTCCAGGCACAGACGTTTCGGCAAACTTCAGCTCATAGCCTTGCTCATAGAGCGACATCCACGCATAGGGATTCAAGGCTTGCAGTTCTTCTTTCGAGGGTTGCGACACATTCACTTCCTCGTTGGCTTCCACATACGTCCATTGGGTCTGTCCATCGAACCAGGTGGTCATCCCGGCTGCCTGCAACACAAACTTGTTGCCCTGCACCCTGATGTTGCCCCCAGTCTCGGCATCTCCCATCGCCACACTGAAATCAATGTCCACATAGCCTTGAGCGAAAGCTCTTTGCACCACCTCATCCAATAACTCCTTGGGCGATTGAGCACTAACCATCGACCATTGACCACTAACAATTATCAACAAGAACAATATGAACAGTTTCAGTCTCATCCTCTTATGGCATTTAACTTTTCTTCGAGAGCGACCTCATCCACACACAGTACATCACGAGGCTTACTACCCTGCGCTGGTCCCACAATACCAGCCTTCTCCAACTGATCCATCAAACGGCCGGCACGATTGTATCCTATCGAGAACTTTCGCTGAATCAGCGAAGTAGATCCATTCTGATGAATCACCAACAAGCGGGCAGCATCCTCAAACAGCGAATCGATCTTGTCCATATCCACATCATTGCTGCCACCATCAATATCCGTATCGTCAGCCACCTCAGGCAAATAGAACGGAGTGGTATAGCCCTGCTGCTCAGAGATAAACCTCACGATGTTCTCCACCTCAGGCGTATCGATGAAGGCACACTGCACACGCACAGGGTCGTTGCCCTGCAGGAACAGCATGTCGCCCTTACCAATCAGCTGGTTGGCACCCGGTCGATCCAAGATGGTACGCGAGTCTATCATCGCCGCCACACGGAAAGCGATACGGGCCGGGAAGTTGGCCTTGATGGTACCCGTAATGATGTTAGTAGTAGGTCGTTGGGTAGCAATAATCATGTGGATACCCACGGCACGGGCCAACTGGGCAATGCGGGCAATAGGCAGCTCCACTTCCTTGCCGGCAGTCATGATCAAATCGCCAAATTCGTCAATCACCACCACGATATATGGGAGGAAGCGGTGTCCGTTGTTCGGGTTCAACCTCCTATTGTTAAAACGTTCATTGTATTCCTTGATATTGCGCACTTTGGCAATCTTCAGCAGATCGTAACGGGCATCCATCTCTGCACACAGCGAATTCAGGGTACGCACCACCTTCTTCACATCGGTCACCACAGGCTCTTTCGCATCTTCCAACTGTGCCAGGAAATGATGGTCGAGCTCGCTATATACGCTGAACTCAACCTTCTTAGGGTCAACCAGTACCAGTTTCAGTTCGGCAGGATGTTTCTTGTAAAGCAATGAGGTAATCATGGCGTTTAAGCCTACCGACTTACCTTGACCCGTAGCGCCAGCCACCAGCACGTGAGGCATCTTGGCCAAATCAATCACAAACGGCTCGTTGCTGATGGTCTTACCCAGCACCATCGGCAGCTCAGCTTTGCTCTCCTGAAATCCCTTGCTACCAATCACGCTCTGTCCAGAAACCACACGCGGTGTTTTGTTAGGCACCTCGATTCCTATGGTTCCCTTACCTGGGATAGGCGCAATGATTCGAATACCCAAGGCTGCCAACTGTAGGGCGATATCGTCTTCCAGATTGCGGATCTTGGCAATGCGGATGCCCTCTTCCAAGGTGATTTCATACAGCGTGATGGTAGGACCTACCGTAGCGGTGATGGTTCTAATCTCGATGCCGAAGCTACGCAGCACATCCACGATGCGGGTCTTGTTGGCCTGCTGCTCCTCCATATCCACATTGGGTCCATCGTTGTCAAAATGCTTCAACAAGTCAAGTGTCGGGAATTTGTAATAAGACAGGTCAAGACGTGGATTATACGGCTCTAATTGCACCAGCTGTTCATCCTCAGGCACATCCACCTCAAAGTCTGGATCATCATCATTGGCTGTTGAAGGTTGATCGTTATCTAAAAAATCATCATCATCCAACAAGCCCTCATCCCCATCCTTTGGTGCTACCACAGTGAATTTATCATCATCGGGACCACCCAAGTCTATGGGATCAGTCTTTGTGTCATCAATCTGTTCTTTATTGTTGGTCTGAGCTTCAGCTTGTTCCTTGCCGTGCTGCTTGCCATCAGGTTCACCAATCGTTGGTTCTTCCTTTTTCTTTCTCCTCCAGTTGCTTGGAGAGAATGCTTTGCGGAACCAAATCACGGTCTGCGTACTGAAATACACCAACAGGCAGATGGCGGTGAAAAACAGAATCATCAACAAGCCAGGCACGCCCACCTGCTGCTCCAACCAATTGCTGATGTTGAAACCATGCAGACCACCGAAATAGAAGAACGAATCTTCGTATAATCCCTTGAATATGAAACCGAAGAATACAGAGAGCCAAATCATCAACAGCGTACAGCCGAAAAACCATTTCCACAATCTTACCTTCACCATGTGCATCATCTTCAGGCCTGTCACCAAAAAGAACAATGCCAGCAGCAACGTGGGGGCTCCGAAATAGTTCATGAAAAACTCGGCCAGCTGAGCACCGCGAATGCCTGTGGCGTTCTCCACCTCACTCTCGTCGGCCGATACCTGTTGTGATGCCACACTCTGTACCACACTTTGGTCGGCACCACCTGTAAAGAAATATTGAACAAAGGCATAAATGGCAAACGCGGACACCAATACCAATGCCAAGCCCATGATGAATTGTAGGGCTTCGCTCTTGAAAAATGCTGCTATCGCTCGCATCTTGCTGGGCTTTTCCTCCTGTTGCACAAGTGTCTTAATCTTCTTAGTATCTTTCTTTTCCGTCTTCATTGTCGCATATACACTCTTTCAAATTTGTAAAGATACCGCTTTTTTTTTATCCACCAAAATTTTTTACCCAAAAATATGTTTTTTAGCAGTTTTTATTTGAGAGGCGTTTTTTTACGCCCAAACGTGAGAAATTCTACAAGAAATCACGCAGAATGTTTTGAAGATACATGAAAATTCAGTAAGTTTGCAAAAAACTATGCGATGAACATTCAATTGATTCTGGATTTCCTGAAGGATCTGGCCGCCCACAACAACCGAGAGTGGTTTATGGAGCACAAAGCCATGTACCAAGCAGCTACAGCAGAGTTTGATAAGCTGCTGCTGGTGCTCATTGCCCGCATCAGCCAGTTCGACCCATCGGTGAAGCATCTGCAGCCCAAGGACTGCACGTGGAGGATTTACCGCGACGTAAGATTCTCCTACGACAAGCGGCCGTATAAGACCCACATCGGAGGGTTTATCTCGGCCAAGGGGAAGAAGTCGCTCCATCTGGGATATTATTTTCACCTTGAGCCATCGGCATGTATGTTTGCCGGAGGCACATATGGGCTGACTCCCAAGCAGCTACAGGCGGTGAGGCAGTCAATATTCAATGACATCGACGAGTACCGCAGTATTATAGAGGACAAGCAGTTCAAGCGCACGTTCCCCAAAATTGGTATGGAGGAGCTGAAGGTGAACCCCAAGGGATTCCCGAAGGATTTTGAGTATATGAACCTGCTGAAACCGAAAGATTTCAGCGTGTATAAGTTTTTTGACGATGATTTCTTCCTGGATGCAGGGTTTGTGGATGAATGGGTAGAATTGGCTCGCATTGCCAAGCCATTCCTGGACTTCATCAATTATACGGTAGATGATTTTGAAAGACAATAATAATATGGAGCTGAATCTGATTAAGAACGACCCTTGGCTGGAGCCGTTTGCTGACGCTATCAACGGACGTCATGAGCATTTTTTGTATAAGGAAAAGCAGTTGACGAAGAAGGGCAGGATTACCTTGGCCGACTTTGCCGACGGACATCTGTATTTCGGTCTGCACAAGACCGAGAAGAACTGGGTGCTGCGCGAATGGGCACCTAACGCTACCGAAATTTACGTAATCGGTACTTTCAATAACTGGCAGGAAGATGCGAAGTTCGCCATGAAACCCAAGAAGGATGGCAACTGGGAAATCAAGATGCCGCTGGACGCACTTCACCACGAAGATCTGTTCAAGCTGAAAGTGAAATGGAACGGTGGCGAAGGCGAGCGCATTCCCGCCTGGGCAAACCGTGTGGTGCAGGACGATGTGACGAAGATTTTCAGTGCGCAGGTGTGGGATCCCGCTGAGCCTTACCAAATGAAGGTGAAGAAGTTTAAGCCCGATGTGAACCCACTGCTGATATACGAGTGCCACGTGGGCATGAGTCAGAATGCCGAGAAGGTGGGCACCTATCGCGAATTCAAGGACAATGTGCTGCCTCGCGTGAAGCAAGACGGCTACAACTGCATTCAGGTGATGGCCATTCAGGAGCATCCGTACTACGGCAGTTTTGGCTATCATGTGTCGAGCTTCTTTGCACCGTCATCACGTTGCGGAACGCCCGATGAGCTGAAAGAGTTGATTGACACTGCCCACGAGATGGGAATTGCGGTGATTATGGACATCGTCCACTCTCATGCCGTGAAGAACGAGGTGGAGGGCTTGGGCAACTTTGCCGGTGACCCCAACCAGTATTTCTATCCTGGTGACCGCCACGAGCACCCAGCTTGGGACTCGCTGTGCTTCGACTACGGCAAGGACAATGTGCTGCATTTCCTGCTGTCGAACTGTAAGTATTGGCTCACGGAGTTTATGTTCGATGGCTTCCGTTTCGATGGTGTGACCTCGATGCTGTACTACAGTCATGGCTTAGGCGAGGCTTTCATGGGTTATGGCGACTATTTCAATGGTCATGAGGACGATAATGCTATCTGTTATCTGACGTTGGCTAACCGACTGATACATCAGGTGAACCCTCATGCCATCACCATTGCCGAAGAAGTATCTGGCATGCCTGGTTTGGCTGCCCCCATCGATGATGGCGGCTATGGCTTCGACTACAGGATGGCGATGAACATACCCGACTATTGGATCAAGACCATCAAGGAAAAAGTTGATGAGGACTGGAAGCCCAGCAGTATGTTCTGGGAGGTAACCAACCGCCGCGAAGATGAAAAGACCATCAGCTATGCCGAGAGCCATGACCAAGCTTTGGTGGGCGACAAGACGATTATCTTCCGCCTGATCGATGCCGATATGTATTGGCATTTCCAAAAGGGCGACGAGAATTATATGGTGAATCGAGGCATTGCGCTGCACAAGATGATTCGACTGCTTACGGCATCGACTATCAATGGCGGCTACCTGAACTTCATGGGTAATGAGTTTGGACATCCCGAATGGATTGACTTCCCCCGCGAGGGTAACGGTTGGAGCTACAAGTATGCGCGACGTCAGTGGGATTTGGTGGACAACAAGAATCTGTGCTACCATTACTTGGGTGATTTTGACCAAGCGATGCTACGTGTAATCAAGAGCGTGAAGCGATTCCAGAAGACGAAGGTGCAGGAAGTGTGGCATAACGATGGCGACCAGATTCTGGCTTACAAACGCGAGGATTTGGTGTTTGTATTCAACTTCAACCCCACCCGCTCATTCACCGATTATGGATTTCTGGTGCCCGAGGGCAGCTATGAGGTGGTGTTGAACACCGACAGCAAGGATTTTGGCGGCAACGGTTTGAATAACGACAGCATCCAGCACTTCACAATGCCCGACCGATTGTACAAGAAGCAACATAAAGGTTGGCTTCAATTGTATGTACCGGCAAGGTCGGCAATGGTGTTGAGGAGGATTAGATAAAGAGAAATCCCCGCCTTTCAGCGGGGATTTTCTTTTTTAATTTATTACCATGTATTGTCCGATGTAGAACAGTGCACCAGCAATGTAGCCGATGAAGGCAATCCATGTGATGTGCTTGAAGTACCAAATGAAATCGATCTTCTCGATACCCATAGCAGCCACACCGGCAGCAGAACCGATGATGAGGATACTACCACCCGTACCAGCACAGTAGGCCAACATCTCCCAGAAGTAATGGTCGATCGGGAAGTCATACATACCCATCGTACCAGCCACCAGAGGTACATTATCCACAATACTTGACAGCACACCGATAATGGTATCGATGGTGAAATACTTGTATGGTTCAGCCAAAGCAATTCCGTCGAGACTGTTTGCCAGCATGGACAGATGACCGCAAACCTGCAGCACACCCACAGCCATCAGGATACCCAGGAAGAAGATGATGCTTGAGAGGTCAACCCTGCGGAGGATATGTGAAAGCTTCAAAGAGTGATAGTTGCGTTCTGCCGGGTCTTTAGGACGCATCAACTCGGTAACCATCCACACAATACCCAAAGCGCCCAGAATACCGATATATGGAGGTAAATGAGTGATGCTCTTGAAAATAGGCACACAGATAAGCACGCCAACACCTAAGCACAACACAATCTTACGCTGATGATCTGGAACGCGAGAGGCTGGGCTGTCGTCAACCACTTCTTCGGTATGGGCAGTGATATGTCCGCCACGAAGCGTGTACGACAGGATAGCGAATGGCACCAGGATGCTCACAACGCTTGGGAGCACAGTCATCTGCATGATGTTCAGTGCACTCACTTTACCCGCAATCCACAACATGATGGTGGTAACGTCACCGATAGGAGTCCACGCGCCACCAGCATTGGCAGCGATGACAATCATGCTGGCAAAGAACCAACGGTCGTGCTTTTCGGGAATCAGCTTATTCAGCAAAGTACACATCATGATGGTTGTGGTAAGGTTATCCAAAATGGCCGAAAGAAAGAAAGCCAAAACACCCAGAATCCAAAGCAATTCCACCTTCGATGTGGCATTGATGCGGTCGGTAATGACACGGAAACCACCCCAACGATCAACCACCTCAACGATGGTCATAGCACCCAAAAGGAAGAACACTGTTTCGCCCGTTTCACCCAAGTGGTGCACAATGTTGGTAGAGAGAAAATCATGGAAGCTTTCTTCAGTCAAACCATTAGCAAAATCTGGAGTCATTGCCCCCATGCCCGACATAGCGAAGATGGTCCACAACACGGCACACATCAGCAACGCCGTAGCAGCCTTGTTGATTTTCAGCGGATACTCTAAGGCTATACAAATGTAGCCAAACACAAAAACACAAATAATCAAATAAAATGCAAATGACATCATTTCTTCAAAAAATTTTCTTTGGGTGCAAAGATAATGCAATTGTTAAATATTTGCAAGCAAAATCGCTAAAATCGGTTACTTAACCTTGCGCCACAGCTTACTCATCTGTTCCAACGTCTTTCCCTTGGTTTCAGGAACAAGCCTCCAAACAAACACCGCAGCTATCACACAGATGGTGCCATAGAGACCATAGGTGAACCAATGACCGAAGTTGGCATCATCGCCCAATCGCATGTTGAACATCGGTACGAACGACGAACTGACAATCCAGTTGAATATCCACTGGAAAGCAACGGCGATGGCGACAGCCTTACCACGGATGGTGTTGGGGAAAATCTCAGCAATGAGCACCCAGCAGATAGGACCCCACGACATCATGAACGATGCGCTATACACCATGATGCTAATCATGGTTACCAAAGCAAACCCATCCTTACCGAATGTGAGTGCCACACCGAAAGCACCTATGGCCATACCGATAGAGCCGCTGATGAGCAAAGGCTTGCGCCCCCATTTCTCAACGGTGAAGATGGCCACTAAGGTGAATAGGATATTCACAACACCCATAATGACAGTTTGCACCATCGGACTCTCCATACCTAAATCACCGAAGAAACGAGGTGCATAATAAAGTATAGCGTTGATACCCACTGTTTGCTGAAATACGCTAAGCATGATGCCTATAAAGATGCAAAGGAAGCCATAGGAGAACAGCTTCTCGGTCTTCACTGTGATGGTTTCCTTGATATCGTGCAGAATCTCTTGGGCTAGTGTAGTACCATTGATGCGCTCCAAAATGTGCCGAGCCTTCTCATCCTGTCCTACCATCACCAGATAGCGAGGCGTTTCAGGCACAAGGCAGATAAGCAAGGTGAACAAACCTGCTGGCACAGCCTCGCTACCGAACATATAGCGCCAACCAGTGGCGATGGTCCACGGATCGCTGTTCGGAGCAACCGCATTTAAACCCTCACCGATGGATTCGATAATAGGATTGGTATGCGAGCCTAAGATCATGAAATTCACGAAATACACCACCAGCTGACCAAAGATGATGGCAAACTGGTTCCATGAAACCAACATGCCTCGGATGCCCGAAGGAGCCATCTCGCCAATATACATGGGACAGATAGCCGATGCCAAGCCCACACCAATACCGCCAATGATGCGATAGATGTTGAACACCACCAGCAGACTCATGGTTGCCTCGCCCTTGGTGAAGAACAGCACTTCAGGATTCATGGAGCCCAAGGCAGAGACAAAGAACAGCAAGCCTGCCACGAAGAGTGAACGCTTACGTCCCAACGAGGAAGCCATCCAACCCGAGAGGGCACTACCGATGACGCAACCTATCAAGGCACTGGCACAGGTGAATCCGTGCCATTGGTCAGTATAAGTGAAATCACCCGCACTGAGGAAGAAAGCCTGCAAACCTTTCTCGGCTCCAGAGATGACCGCAGTGTCATAACCAAACAACAGACCGCCCAGTACGGCGACCAAAACAATTGAATACAAATAGGCTTTATTGCCCTGTTGATACTGTTTCATGGCATTTTTTATAAATTAATGTGCAAATATAATGGAAAACAACGAAAAAAGCATTATCTTCGCCACATAAAATATAAGTGGTATATGAAAACGATTTGGAAAATCATCTTGGGAGTGCTGGCAAGCATCATCTTCATTGTGGTGGCAGCTTTGGTGGCTGTCAACACCGACTATGTACAAAACAAGGCATTGCATTATGCTACAGAGAAGCTGAGCAAGAAGTTGCAGATGCCGCTGAATGCCGATAGCATCAGCATCAGTTTATTCACACTACGAGCTAAACTTTTCGGTGTGGACGTGGAACTGCCCAAAGGAAAAACGGCTACACAAGTGAGCATCAACTCTCTATATGTAGATATCATAGGCAAGGATGTGGATATTAAGGGACTGCGATTCAAGACCGACAACCATAAGCCACGTAAGAATGAGGGAAAGCCCAAGCGTGGATGGTTTGATGCGGGACACTTGGACGTCTTGGCCGATTTGCAGCTGAAGGTGAATGTCATTGACGAGGATTCGATTTCCGCCTCCATTGTTCATCTGAACGCCACCGACTCCATCTCGGGCTTTTTCATCAAAGACCTGCACTTGGATGCCACTACTGACTTAAAGCAGATTCATTTCCGAAACGTGGAGATTCAGCATAAAAACACCATTATTAATATACCAGGCGTGGAACTTTGGTTGCCAAGCAAGAAAAATGATGTGGCCATGAGCTACTATACCACAGCTCCACTGACAGCCCATGTGGTGCTGCAGGATATTTCCCGTCTGTTCACTAAGGCATTGGAGAACTTTACAATGCCTTTGGAGCTGAGTGTGATGGTGGAGGGCGATGCCGACACCATGCTGTTCAGGGACATCAAAGTGAACAATGAAGACGAGAAGTTGCACATCTTTGCCAATGGAGGCATTAATAATCTACGGAGTAAATATCTGCTGAACCTCAATTTCCATGTGGATGAATTGCTGGCGAAGAATGGTATCATCCATCAGGTGATCGAGCAGTTCGTGGTGAAAAAGTTTATGATGACGCAGCTTAATAATCTGGGCGACGTTAAATTTACTGGTGATGTGGGCATTCTACGCAAGCGAGAGGTGTTCTCGGGGGTGATTACCACCTCAAAGGGACACTTGGAGCTGAAGAATCTGACACTGAACGACAGTACGAAGTATGTTAGTGGAACGGTAGGCACGAACGACCTTGAGTTAGGTAAGGTAATCGAGATGAAGGATATCGGCAAGGTTGCCGCAGAAGCAACATTTGAGTTTGATATCTCGAAAGAGCGTACATTGGAGGTAAGGAAAAACAAAGGTGGCAATTTGCCTATCGGTGAGGTAGAAGCTGTTGTACGAGAGGCAAACTATAGCGGTGTGAAGATGAAAAACATTTACGCCACCATCATTAGCGATGGAGCCTTAGCGGAGGGTTCTATAGAAACAAGTGGTACACTGGCCAACACTACTATTGGATTTACCTTCGATAACACGAATAATATGGAGAAAATGAAGATCAAGCCCCGTATAAAACTGTTTCCCAAACTCTTCTCGAAGAAAAAGAATAAAAAGAAATAGTAAAAACCTGTGGTCAGTAGCGGTGGAGTTCTATGCCTTTGCGATCGAGCTCAACGATGGTAAGGTTCAGGTTATCACCGAATAACTGACGAAGGGCTGTTTCCAATCGGGCTACATCGCTCTTGCGGCGACTGCGGCTGAATGCATCAGCGGCTTTCGTGCCAACAGTAAGCGTTGGGTTCACCATATTTATTTTAAGGTGATTGGCCTGCTTGATGATGCTCCACTGGCGAGCCGTCTTGCCCTGAGTAAAAACAAGGAACATATCGATGATGGAATAGAGATCCTCGTCATCGATATCACCCTGATACGACAACAAGCCACCGTCATCGAACTTCACATAACGGTTACCGCTGGAAGCATTGACATAGAAATCATAGTGCACACCCTTGCGTCCTGTGTTATCATAATCAATAGTGAAAGGTCGATAGTAATCTCGAGGCTCCACCTCAATCTTAACAAACTTGATGCCCATAGCCTGCAACAGGTTCTGCACCACACGTTTGCCGTTCTCTTCTGCCATACGGTAGCAATCGTCCAACTCACTGTTTCGCTTTAGCAAAGCATTGGCACGATGGGAAAGACGGGCATAATCCTCGTTGGTCCACTCACCTTCTTCTATCGGTGTTTCACGTGATGCCTCATCGATGAACCAGCCTCCTTGATTGAGGATCTCAACAGCCGGCAACTTCACATAGGCTGTGTCTTCACGCATCAGCAACCAATCGTCAGCACAATTCTTTAAGTCGAACCCCACATCGATGCGACCGGGATAAACGCTGTGTATCTGATACTTCTTGGAGCCCAAGAACATATTGGATGTCTCTTTATACTGGCTCACCACCACTTCCTTGTAAAGCGAGAGAACGGTGAGCTTTTCGGTCTTGGTCAAATCAGACAACATCACATGCCCAATCTCTGTTCGTGCATCGAAAATGGAATGATAGGCCTGCTCCACCACATCCTGCATGAGATATAAAATTAAGGCTATGGCCACCACAATGGCAGCAATGATGATATTTTTTTTACGTTTCTTATCCATGATGCTTATCGGGGTGTTGCAAGGTTAAACAATTCGCGGTTCTCATACTTCGGACGATTCTCAAACACAGCTTCATAGCCCATACGGCTCACGATGGCGGCAATCACCAATTCCGCTTGTTCTTGTGCAGGCACCACCAAATTGTACTTGCCCAAGTCGTTGCGGATGGCATCTGTGCCCTTGCGGGCAATCTGTGCCAGCTCATCGTTGGAGAAATCAGAACGAAAACCTTTAACAGAAGTGACAATCTGCTCATTAAGGATGCGGGTGCTCTCAATCTCAATCACAGGGTCCGGTAAGGTGATATACACTTTCTTATCGCTGATTCGGATATTCTTGAGCTGAGAAAGATCGATACCCGCCTTGATATTAGCCTCAACGGGAATGATGGCCGTTCGCTGGCCAAACACACCCATAGCCTGTGAAGTTCGTTCAATCACAGTGGTTTGTGCCACACACTGAACGGTGTATAGCATCGGAGTGGTATTGATGGAATGCAATAATTCCTCTTCACTCAATCGTCTGCCGCCACAAGACAACAGCAGCAAACAAGACACCATATATAATATTTTTTTCATCATAAATTGTCGATAGTCAATCGTTAATGGTCAATGGTCAATTGTTATAGTCTTTAATAAAACCTTCCGTAATCCAGTTAGCCAACGCCTGACGGTTTGAGCTCAGTACAAAGCGTTGCTGGTCGTGACTGTTCTGGATATTCCCCAACTCCACAAACACCGAAACGGGCTGAGTATGGGTGAGCACATACAGACCTCGCGACGATACCGTACCCTCAAAACCTCGGTTGGGCTGATGACGGTCGTACTTAGCCTGAAACGTCTTGCGCATCTGGTTGGCTAACTGCAAACCTTTCGACCATCCGTCGCGATGATAGAAAAACACATCGGTCTGCTCTCCAACACTTCTGCTATCCACATGCAAGAAGATGGCACGACAATATTTATATTCATCCTTCTCCTTCTGATACAGGTTGTTAATGGCATCACACCTCTGCTGCAGGCGAGCCACCTGATTCAATGGGATGGTTTTGCCCACACAGGTTTCGCGTTTGCTGTTACTCAGATAGCGATCTTCGCGAATACCATCCTTTGCATCTTGGATGATGATGTGCACCTCAGCTCCTTCTTGCATCAGGTCACGAGCCAAACGCAGAGCCACATCGTAAGCATACTCATCTTCATGCAGTTCTGTCTTTCCCACCTTACCAATGGCGCCAGGGTCTGGACCACCATGTCCACTCACCACATAAATGCAGGCTCCCTTCAACTTGCCACTCTCCACCTTTCCTTTCGCCAAATCCTTACCAAACAGCGGCTCGTTGAACTCGGCTCCAATTTCATGCCGACGATCCTTCGATTTGCTATCGCTTGGCTTCGGGTTCGGTTTTGCAGCCTCCGATTGCCTGGGCTCACTGCTGGCATTGGCTGGCTCGTTCTGTGCTTTCGATCGCTGTTGAGCCGTAGGCTTAATGGGAGGCAAAGCATAGCTCACACCCAGCAGCAAGGTGGTTTTCCCACGGAGTTTCTTTT
This sequence comes from uncultured Bacteroidales bacterium, assembly GCA_902783615.1. GTDB lineage: Bacteria > Bacteroidota > Bacteroidia > Bacteroidales > Bacteroidaceae > Bacteroides. The sequence continues at coordinate 20,499 of CACZRQ010000050.1, forward strand.
TGTTCAACTCCAGAAACTCCTGGTAATAATCCTGCCCGATGCGCCCATGACGTTGCAGAAAAGAGGTGATACCCTCTCCCTTCTTCGGCTTGGCATATTGGGTTTGTGCCTCCAACGATAAGCAGAAAAAGCAGCAAAAGAGAGCTGCAAGCAGCCTCATCTGTATATGGTGAACTATCTTTATTCGCATTTCGTGGCAAATTTATAAAAAATTTTGCTTAACTTCGCACCACCTTATTATAAATATAGCAGATTTATGAAAAAACCGCTTTCAAAATTCCAAATGACCAGCATTGTGCTGCTTTGGGCATTAATTTGTTTCATCATCTTCACCCAAGCTGAACATATTGACGGGATGACGCTGACATCATTGTTCATTGGTACAGCTTTAGTGTTTATTCCGGTCATCAAAAGTCTGAAAAATTGACATTTTTATTCGTTTTTCATTCAAAAGCAAACAATTTTTCATAATTATTTGCAAAAAAGTTGGAAAAATGTTTGCAGTTTCCATTTTTATCTATACATTTGCAGCCGAAATCAATTAATGATTGACAATAGATAGTTAACAAAGGATTTTACAAACTTAAAAATAATTGATATGAAAGTAGCAAAGGTATTAGAAGATCTGAACCGTAGGTTCCCTAACGAACCTGAGTACATTCAGGCAGTTTCTGAGGTATTAAACAGTATCGAAGACGAGTACAACAAACATCCCGAGTTTGAGGCATCAAATCTGATTGAGCGTCTGTGCATTCCAGATCGCATCAATTCATTCCGCGTGACTTGGGTAGATGACCAGGGCAAGGTGCAGACCAATATGGGTTATCGCATCCAGCACAACAACGCCATTGGCCCGTACAAAGGCGGTATCCGTTTCCACGCTTCTGTGAACCAGTCAATCCTGAAGTTCTTGGCTTTCGAGCAGACTTTCAAGAACTCTTTGACAACACTGCCTATGGGTGGTGCCAAGGGTGTTTCCGACTTCTCTCCACGTGGCAAGTCAGCCGCTGAGGTGATGCGTTTC
>CACZRQ010000051.1 GCA_902783615.1 uncultured Bacteroidales bacterium
CACAAAACCTACATGCAGTTTGTTGGCCAGGATGGGGGCGAATAAGAAGCCTCTTGACTCCAAGCCTACCACTTTTGTTATACCTTTGTCTTTGTACATTTCATACAATCGGTTTGTAACTTCTTCCAAAGCATCGGGATTCTTTATCATGGTTGTGATGTCAAAGAACATGATGCCTTTGCGAGGGAAATCAGGTACAATTCGCAGTGTTTTCTTCAATTCTTCTTCGTTCATATTCAGTATGTTTTTATAAGGTTTATACATATTTGTTTCACGAGGAACACTCAACGGTTGTTGCCTTGTGCCAATACCAATAATACATTGATGTCGCTGGGCGAAACTCCAGGAATGCGACTGGCCTGCCCAATGGTAACAGGGTCAATCTTCGTCAGCTTCTGGCGAGCTTCGGTAGAGAGTGACTGCAAAGAGTTGTAATCAAACTTACCTTGAATCTTGATGTTGTCAAGACGGCTCACTTTCTCGGCAATCAGTCTTTCGCGTTCGATATAGCCACTATACTTGATTTGTATCTCGGCTGCTTCGATTATTTCATCCTTTCTATCGGTTATTTGGTTCAAAAACTCCTTAAATGGAGCAATATGCTCAGCTATTTTCTCGATGGTGATTTGTGGTCGGATGATTAAATCCAACAATTTGCATCCATGCCTCAATGGGGTAGTGCCAAGCGTTTCTAATACGGGATTAATAATGTCTGGTTTCACCGAATACTCCTTTGCGAAATCCAAGATTCTATCGATTTGTTGTTTTTTCGATAGCATAAGGTCATAACGGTGCTGGCTTGCCGAACCAATCTCATAAGCTTTAGGTGTGAGTCGCATGTCGGCATCATCCATTCGCAGCAGGATGCGATATTCTGCACGAGAAGTAAACATACGGTAAGGTTCATCTACGCCTTTGGTCACCAAATCATCTATCAATACACCAATATAAGCTTCATTCCTTCCCAACGTAATTGGATTGCCTCCATGGCAATTGATGTGGGCATTGATTCCCGCCATCAAACCTTGACCTGCGGCTTCTTCATAGCCTGTGGTTCCATTCACCTGTCCGGCAAAGAAGAGATTCTTAATGATCTTCGATTCCAACGAATGATGAAGCTGGGTAGGGTCGAAATAATCGTATTCTATAGCATAGCCTGGTCTATATACCACAATATCTCTGAAGGCAGGAATCTTCTTCAGGGCAGAAATCTGCGTTTCCATCGGTAATGATGATGAAAAGCCATTCAAATACAGCTCTCGTGTGCTTTCGCCTTCTGGCTCTAAAAACAGCTGGTGATGGTCTTTATCTGCAAAGGTCACAATCTTGGTTTCAATGCTTGGGCAATATCGTGGTCCAATGCTTTGAATCTGTCCATTGTATAACGGTGAATCTGCCAAACCGCTTTTCAATATTTCGTGAACTTCTTCATTTGTATTCACGGTCCAGCAAGTGAGCTGCTTCAAATGTCTCTTTTCTGTATCTAAGAATGAGAACTTGTGGTAATCATTTTCTCCTTCTTGAATCTCCAGGTCTTCGAAATGTACACTTCTACCATCAATTCTTACGGGAGTACCTGTCTTCATTCGCGCGAAAGTGATGCCATGCTGCGCGATGGATTCGGTCAGTTTATAGGATGCAGGTTCGGCAATTCTGCCTCCAGCAACCATTTTGCGTCCAATATGTATTAACCCATTCAGGAACGTTCCAGCTGTTAGGATTACACATTTGCATCTAAATGTCACCCCCCAGATGGTTTTCAGTCCCACAACTTCACCGTTTTCTACCAAGAGTTCCTCCACGGTGTCTTGCCAAATATGTAGGTTTGGTGTATTTTCAAGAACTTCTCGCCAAGCCCAGATGAATTTCCCCCTGTCGCATTGGGCACGTGGACTCCACATGGCGGGTCCTTTCGAGCGATTCAGAATTCGGAACTGAATAGCGGTTTTGTCCGTCACGATGCCCATAAATCCACCCATTGCATCGATTTCGCGAACAATCTGACCTTTGGCGATTCCACCAACAGCAGGGTTGCAGCTCATCTGGGCAATTTTGTTCATGTCCATTGTGATAAGGCATGTTTTTGAGCCAAGGTTTGCCGCTGCTGCAGCTGCTTCGCACCCAGCATGTCCCGCACCAATTACCACTATGTCGTAACTAAATTCCATGTTCTCTATCATTCTTCGTTTGCAAATTTAGTAAAAACTTTTGTAACTATATTCTTGGAGATAGAAATAAGTTCACTTAACAATTGCCCTTTCTTAGTATAAGGGAATGTGCATAAGGGTGTTTGGTTACGTTTATTTGTAAGAGTTATAAAAGCATAAGTGCTTTGTTCTCAGCTTCTTCCATGATTTCTCGCTCGCCAGGTCCTTTGTCGTTGATACCACATAGGTGAAGCACTCCATGGATGATGACACGATGCAGTTCGGTATCATAATCAGTGCCCAGCATCTCTGCATTTGATCGAACCGTATCGAGGCTGATGAACAAATCGCCACTCAGTCTGTTTCTTTCACAATAATCGAAGGTAATGATATCGGTGTAGTAATCGTGTTGCAGATACTCTCGATTCACTTCTAAAATCTTTTCGTCATCGCAAAAGAAATAAGCGATTTCACCGACTCTCTTACCATAGGAGGCGGCAACGGCTTTCACCCATTCACGTATCTTTGTCTGGTTGATGGCAGGCATCTCAATTTGTTCTGTCTGGAAAGTAATCATACGACTCTATGCAAAGAAAAGGTAACTGATAAAGATACCAGCAATGATGCCTGAAAGGTCGGCCAGCAATCCACAACCCACAGCATTGCGAGTCTTGGTGATGCCAACACTGCCAAAATACACTGCCAATATATAGAAAGTGGTGTCGGAAGCTCCTCTTACCACACAACTCATTCTACCTACCAAAGAATCGGCTCCATATTGTTGCATGGTGTCAATCATCAGTCCGTTGGCTCCACTACCGCTCAACGACTTCATCAAGGCTGTTGGTAAAGCCCCAACAAAAGTGGTGTCAATACCAGTAAGTCCTACCACCCATCCAATTCCATCTACCAGTATATCCATTGCGCCTGAAGCTCTAAAAACACCGATTCCAACGAGGAAAGCCACCAGGTATGGGATGATTCTAACGGCCGTATTGAAACCTTCTTTGGCTCCTTCGATGAAGGCATCATACACTTGAGCTTTCTTCCACATACCCCAGCCAATGAAAATAATGATGATACCAAACAGGATAATGTTGGCTATTAAGGTAGAATAGGTGCCCATTGTTTCGCGACTCACCGTCAGGAATAGCCACATCAGTGCACTGAAGAACAGGGCGATGCCTGCCACTAACGAGAGAATTGCCTTGTTGAATAGGTTGATGTGTTGAGTAATACTTACTATCGAGATGCCAACCATCGTAGAAATGGTAGTGGTAATCAGGGTTGGGATAAAGATATCTGTTGGTTGTGCTGCTCCCATCTGGGCGCGATACATCATAATGCTGATGGGAATGAGAATTAAACCAGAGGTGTTGATGACCAAAAACATAATCATCGGATTGGTGGCTGTATCCTTTTTGGGGTTCAGTGATTGCAGCTCTTCCATCGCTTTCAATCCCAAAGGAGTGGCAGCATTGTCAAGACCCAGCATGTTTGCACTCAGATTCATGAAGATGGAACCTAAAGCAGGATGACCTTTGGGGATATCAGGAAACAGTTTGCAAAGAACTGGACTCAGGAATTTAGAGAGTGCATTGATCATGCCACTTTTCTCACCAATCTTCATGATACCTAACCAGAAAGCCAGTAAACCAGTCAGGCCGATGGCAATCTCAAAAGCCGACTTTGAAGAATCAAATGTGGAGTTCACTAATGTGGTGAATATTTCGGTATCACCAGTAAAAAAAAGCCTGCCCAAAGCCACAAAAAAGGCGATTACAAAGAAGGCAATCCAAATATAGTTTAGTACCATAACACAAAATCATTTCATTTCTGATGCAAAAGTAGGAAAATTTAAGAAAATATACTACCTTTGCCTATTAAAGAATTGGAAAAATGTATGGAAGATAGTTTTAACATACGTGAGCATCAGTTGTCAAGCTCTGAGAAAGAGTTCGAAAACGCCTTGCGTCCCTTACGTTTTGAGGATTTCAGCGGTCAGGACAAGGTGGTGGACAACCTGCGTGTTTTTGTGCAGGCGGCTCGCATGAGAGGTGAGTCGCTTGACCATGTGTTGTTGCATGGACCTCCTGGATTGGGAAAGACCACATTGTCGAATATCATCGCCAACGAGTTGGGGGTGGGAATCAAAATAACGTCTGGTCCTGTGTTGGATAAGCCTGGCGATCTGGCAGGTATCCTTACCAGTTTGGAGGAAAATGATGTGCTGTTCATCGATGAAATTCACCGTTTGTCGCCTGTGGTGGAGGAATTTCTCTATTCGGCAATGGAGGACTATCGCATTGACATCATGATAGATAAGGGGCCATCAGCTCGCAGCATCCAACTCGACTTGAATAAATTTACTTTGGTGGGTGCTACTACCCGTAGTGGTTTGTTGACAGCCCCATTGCGAGCACGTTTTGGCATTAATTTGCATCTGGAGTATTACGATAGTGCTGTGTTACAGAAAATCATCGAACGTTCGGCCGATATCTTGGGTATTCCTATCCAAAAGAATGCTGCTGCCGAAATAGCATCCCGTAGTCGAGGTACACCTCGTATTGCCAACGCATTGCTGAGGCGAGTGCGCGACTTTGCTCAGGTGAAGGGCACTGGTAGCATCGATATGGCGATTGCCCGCTATGCTCTTGAAGCATTGAACATCGACAAGTATGGCTTGGATGAGATTGACAATAAGATTTTGCTCACCATAATCGACAAGTTCAAGGGAGGTCCTGTAGGTTTGAACACCATCGCTACGGCTTTGGGTGAAGATTCTGGTACCATAGAAGAGGTGTACGAGCCATTCCTGATCAAAGAGGGCTTCATCAAGCGTACACCAAGAGGTCGTGAGGTTACCGATTTGGCTTACAAGCATTTGGGGCGTTATCGTTTCAATCAGCAAGGAGATTTGTTTAGTTAACAGTTATGGCAAATTTGAAATCGTTGGCAAAAGACACTGCTATCTATGGCATCAGCAGTATCGTGGGCAGGTTCCTCAACTACCTGCTTGTGCCTGTCTATACTCTTGCCTTACCTGCATCCGAGGGAGGATATGGTGTGGTGACCAATGTCTATGCTTGGGTGGCATTGATGATGGTTATACTGACTTGTGGCATGGAAACTGGTTTCTTCCGCTTTGCCAACAATGGCAAGGACGATCCCATGCGGGTTTATTCTACCACTTTAATTACGGTGAGTGGTTTCGCGCTGGTTTTCCTCTTGGTGGGCTTGACTTTGCTCCAACCAATTGCTGGACTCTTGGGTTATGCCGATCATCCCTGGTATTTGGGCATGATGATGATTGTGGTTTCTATGGATGCTATTCAGGCAATACCTTTTTCCTTTTTGCGATATAAAAACAAGCCTGTGAGATTTGCCTCACTGAAACTGCTTTTCATTTTCCTCAACATCACCCTTAACCTTATTTATTATGTGGTGATGAAGGGTCAGGATGTAGGTAAGGCTTTCCTAATCAACTTGATTTGTACCTCCTTCATCATGGTGTGTATGCTACCAGAGTTGCGAGGATTCAAGTATGTGTTTGACAGAGAGCTGAATCGTCGTATGATGCGTTATTGCTTACCCTTGTTGGTGCTGGGCATTGCTGGCATTCTGAATCAAGTGGCCGATAAGATTATTTTCCCGTATGTCTATCCCGATGAGACTCAGGGCATTGTAGAGTTGGGCATCTATGGTGCTTGCGTAAAGATAGCCATGATTATGGCGATGTTGACGCAGGCTTTCCGTTATGCCTACGAACCTTTTGTGTTCGGTAAGAGTCGAGATAAGGACAATAAAAAGGTCTATGCTGATGGCATGAAGTTCTTCATTATCTTTACCCTGTTGGCTTACTTGGCTGTTGTATTCTATCTCGACATCCTGAAATATCTGATAGGCAGGGATTATTGGGAAGGGCTGAAGGTGGTGCCCATTGTGATGATGGCTGAAATCTTCATGGGGGTGTATTTCAACCTCTCGTTCTGGTATAAGTTGATTGACGAGACCCATTGGGGAGCATCATTTTCCATTATAGGCTGTGTCACCCTGGTGTTGGTCAATGTGTTTTTCATTCCCAAATATAGTTATATGGCTTGTGCTTGGGCGGGCTTCTGTGGTTATGGGGTGGCTATGTTGCTCAGTTACTCGATTGGACAAAAGAAATACCCCATCGACTACGATCTCAAGTCAATTGGCACATACGTTTTGCTGGCTGCTGCTTTGTATGTAGCTGCTGAGTGTCTGGAGATAGAGAATCTATGGATTCGCCTTTTCTTCCGCACCATCCTCTTGTTGATATTTGTGGCATACATTATCAAACGTGACCTGCCACTCAAAAATATACCTTTTGTAAACCGTTTTATCAAATCATAGTATATGGAAAATAGTCAGACTGAAAAGAGTGTTTTTGTTGTCAAGTCGTTCATTGCAGAATATATGGATGTGCGTCGTGACAAAGCCGATGAGAGTGAAGCCGTCAAGTTGATTCGTGAAGGCGTGGAGATGAAAGGGGCTACCATTTGGACCTTGATTGCCGCCATTTTGTTGGCATCTTTGGGACTGAATGTGAATTCAACGGCTGTAATTATTGGTGCCATGTTGATATCTCCCCTTATGGGTCCTATCATGGGTTTGGGACTTGCCATTGGGCAGGGCGATTTCGATTTGATGAAACGATCGTTTAAGAATTATTTGGTGATTACCTTGTTCAGTGTGCTCACATCCACCCTGTTTTTCTTGATTAGTCCATCGGTATCAGAAGGACAATCTGAACTATTGGCTCGTACTTCACCTACTATTTACGACGTTTTCATCGCACTTTTTGGTGGTGCAGCTGGTTTTATTGCCCTTTCCACCACAAAGAAAGGTTCGGTAATCCCAGGTGTAGCCATTGCGACAGCATTGATGCCACCCCTTTGTACGGCAGGCTTTGGATTGGCTACAGGCAATCTAATCTATTTCTTAGGTGCTTTCTATCTTTATTTCATCAACTCGGTTTTCATTTGCCTGTCCACTTATCTGGGTACTAGGGTGATGGGGTTTAGCCGATTGAAATATGTAGATAAGGAACGCGAGAAGAAGGTGCGTCAATATATCGTTTGGGTGGTGATTCTGACCATGATTCCTGCTATTTACCTTACTTATGGCATTCTGAACGATACCTTTTATGAAAGTTCTGTGAATAGTTTCGTAGCAGAGCAGTTGAGTTTCGAGAATGCTCAGGTGGTGGATAAGAAAGTGGAGAAACGCGACGGTCAGAAGGAATTGCGTGTTGTTTTGGTAGGTAAGGAAGTGGCCGACAGCACCATCTTGATGGCTCAGCGTCGCATGGCCGACTATAAGTTGCAAGACACCAAGCTGGTGGTATTGCAGGGTGTGAGTGGTCAACAGGCTGCCACAATGGATATCACCTCAGTGCGTGCTCAAGTACTGGAAGATTTCTATAAGAATGGCGAGGTGAAGCTGGAGCAACAGGCTGTTTTGATAGATTCTTTGCGAAATCAACTCGAAACCTATGTTTCATACGATGAGATGGCACGTGCTTTGATGCCAGAAATGAAGGTGCTTTATCCACAGGTAAGCCGCTTTTCACTGTCTCGAACCTTGGAAATGAATATCGACTCCACCAGTGTTGATACCATTACCTTTGCTGTGGTGCAGTTGAATAAGCGCATTGACGACCGTGAGAAAGCCAAGATGATCGAATGGATGAAAGCACGCACTAACTCAAATGAACTCAAGCTCTTAGTAGAGGAATAAATAGCGAGTAAATTTTAGATCCCTAACCTGATTGTTTTTTCTCTCAAGTTAGGGATCTAATTTTTTATCGTGTAAGCGCAAGCTGGAAGGTATAGGAGCTTGTCACTTTTTCTTACTTTTTTTCGCCCAGCCCCCTTCGTCAAAATTTGGAATATCGCCTTTCAGGTCGCTGTCCTGCATAAAGAATTGCATCCAGTCGTCTTTACGACCACGAGGCTTGGTATAGCCACGCTCCTCGCGACTTGGCTTGCTTTTTGCCTGTTTCTCCTTCTTGGCATTTTTCTTGGCAGCCTTGATTTCTTTGAGCTGTTTCAACACCTCTTTATCCTTCTCACGAGACGCACGTTTACTATCACGAACGGGTTTTTCTGAACTTCTTTCCTTGCTGCGTTTATCCGACTTCCTGTCGGAGCTTCCTTTACCTTCAAACTTTTTAGGCTTCTCTTCACCTTCACCAGGATTGGAGAACTCCACCGTGATACCTCTGTTCTTATAACTTTGACCATTCAGGAAACGAACCACACGGTCGGCATCCTCTTCCCTTACCTCAAAGAACGAGAAATTCTGCATCACATCGATGCGGCCAATCTCAACTTTGCCGTGAATATGCTCGTTGACAATGCTCATCAGGCTCTTTGGATTCAAGTGGTCGGTGCGACCCAAATTGATGAATAGGCGGCTGAAGCCTTCTTCTGCCACTCGACCTCTTTTACCACCTTTGCCCTCCTTACCTTCTCTTTCTTTTCTACGCTCACGGCCATTGTCGATTTCAATCTCAGGGCGATTGCGGTAGTAATCCAAGAAACGGTTGAAAGCGATGGAAACCACTCTTTTCAGCACATCCTCTTTGCTTAACCAGTCGAGTTTACGATAAACCTCTGGCATAAATTCGTTGATTTCTTCTTCGTTCACTTGTACTTTTTCCAAGTTATCGATTGACTTCATCAACTGTTTCTTGCAAATCTGCTGGCGGGTAGGCATCTCTCCTGGTTGGAACTCATGGCCAATCACCTTTTCAATGTTGCGCATCTTGCCTTTCTCGCGCAGGTTGATGATGGCAATGGATGTGCCAGTCTTCCCTGCACGGCCCGTTCGTCCACTTCGATGTGTATAGTATTCTATATCATCAGGTAAACCATAGTTGATGACGTGTGTCAGGTCATCCACATCCAAGCCTCTGGCAGCAACATCAGTAGCTACTAAAAGTTGTAGATGGCGCAGGCGGAACTTCTGCATTACAAGGTCGCGAGCTGCTTGCGACAACTCGCCATGCAGACTGTCGGCATTATAGCCGTCCTGCATCAGTTTGTCGGCAATCTCTTGTGTCTCAACACGTGTGCGGCAGAAGATAATGGCATAGATGTTGGGGTGATAATCTACAATGCGCTTCAACGTTTCATATTTATCCTTGGCATGCACACAGTAATAGACATGGTTCACATTGTGCGTGCCTTCATTCTTGCGGCCAATGGTGATTTCCTTGGCGTTGTGCAAGTAATTCTGCGCGATTTTCTCAATCTCCTTGTTCATGGTGGCAGAGAACATCAGCGTGTTTCTGGTTTCAGGCACTGCTTCCAAGATGGCATTCAGATCTTCAGAGAAACCCATGTCGAGCATCTCGTCGGCCTCATCCATCACCACATTTTTGATATTGGCCAGCGAAACCTTTTCTCGACGCATCAAGTCGAGTAAACGACCAGGAGTGGCCACAACGATATGTACACCCTGACTTAAAGAGCGTATCTGGCTTTCGATGGAGGAACCACCATAAACAGGCAGCACATGAACGCCTTCCACATACTTGGAATAATCCTTCAAATCGCCAGCAATCTGCAGGCAAAGTTCACGGGTGGGACAAAGGATCAGCGACTGGGGAACACGTTGTTCCACATCCAGTTTCTGTATTACAGGCAGACCAAATGCTGCCGTCTTGCCCGTACCCGTCTGTGCCAACGCCACGACATCGGCGTCACCGCTCAGCAAATAAGGGATTACTTCCTCCTGTACAGGCATAGGGTTAACG
>CACZRQ010000052.1 GCA_902783615.1 uncultured Bacteroidales bacterium
ACGTGTGGTCTCATCAGCTGTCACACCCACTTTCTGAACACCCGTACAGAAGAGTTTCTCAATAGCTTTTTTGCCTGATGCCGTCTTGGTGTACTGCACATCCACAGCCATATCACGATGTCCAGCATAGAGCGTGTAATATTGGTGCAGGTCATACATCATCTCTTCCGCTTCGGGTGTCTTCACCCCAAGATCATACACCTCCACCACCGTACGAAGAGGCCCTGTAGTCACCACTCTCTGGCCTCTCACACCTACATCCGTCCAATTGACAGGCTTCTTTTTCTGCCAATCCTTGAACGAACCACAGCCAATGGCCTGACCAGCCCACAACACATCCACACCATAACCCTGTTTCAACTGTTCAGGCGTCGTGTAGAACTGGGTTACAGGCAGTTCTATTCGACGCTGCTGCTTACCATAAAGGTCTATGTTCTGACGCTCATCGAAATAGATGCGATAACCCACCAAGTCAGACTCCAACGTAATGCCATGCATATAGATATCGTTGAAAATATTGCTCGTTCCAGCAGCCTCCACACGTAGCACATCAGGATGCTTGTCCTGCTTGTCTCTCAACTGCAAAGCTGTATAGATGCGAGGCTCCACCTCTTTCGCTTTTTTGTCTTCCTTTGCAGAGAACTTCACCTCAAACGTCTTCGTATCTTTTCCCTTGATGTCTGTGAGGAAAAAAAGTTCGTCCACACGCATATTTCCATCCATATCGTCCAACTGAAATGGCACATCGTCCCCTTTGTAAGTCACCTTTACACTCTTTGCCTCAAAGTTCAGTCCCTTCACATCGGCAAGTTTCACCACCACGGGTTCATCCACTTTATTTTCCTTCCAGTCGTTGATAACATCCACCTTCACAGTCACAGTTTGAGCCATCGTTGTCAGATAGCCTACACATATAATAAAGATAGTCAAAAAAGATTTCATGCGATTTGTTCGTTTTTGAGGCCACAAAGGTACGAAAAACTTTCCACAAGCACCAAGAATGTGAGCCAAAACCTTTCAACTTTTTTGAAATTGTCACTTTTGAAATCCCGCACGAAGCAAAAAAGATAGGGTTTTACGCAGATTTGCGATGGAATTCCCTCACTTTATAGTAGTTTTCCTATCGCTGTTCCAAAAGAATGTTGTACCTTTGCCATCGGAAGTCACAACTAAAAATTCTGTCATTATGAAAAAAGGACTTACATTATCAAGCATCATTGCTGTGCTGACAGTGTGTTTGATGTGCACCTCATGCAGCAAAGACGAGAAATTGGCCAACCGTCTCTCAGGTAAATGGAAAGGAGAATGGGGCATGTCGTATGTGGACAAAGACGGTGTTAATTACAATTCCGCTTACTCCGTTGTTGAGTTCCACAGCGACGGAATGTTCGAAACTCAAGGTTATGGTTACCAAGAAGATTATTACCACGAAGGGCCTTTCACACGACTGGGTTTCTACTTCGAATGGAGAATCGACCACAAGACCATCTACATTAATTATCCTGGATACCCAGAGTACAATTGCGTCATTCGTGACTACGAGATGAAGAAGAAGCATTTCACAGGTTATATTGGCAACACTCCCTTTGACTTGGACAATTTGGAGAAAGATTATAAATGGTATAACTATGCAGCCAGATATGTGGCTACAGGAACGGCAATTTTGCTGTGGATGGCCGATGATACCTACTATTATTACGACGACTATTATTATGGTACTCGTAGCACTTCAACAAGTATGTTAGATGAGATAGGCAAGCCAGCAGGCGACATGATGCCTCTCCGCATCTACAACCGATATGCAGAATAATGATATTCATCCATTAAAAACCTATTCAACATGAAAAAGAGTTTTACGTTAGCTTGCATGGCTGCGTTGGTCAGCCTGTGCACAATTTCATTTACCTCATGTACCGATAAAGATACAGAGGAAGCCATGGTGCTCTCTGGTCAATGGCAGGGCAACTGGGGCATGTATTACGAGATAGAAGACCCATGGGGCAACATCGTGGCCTTCGATTCTTACGACACAGACATTGTGTTCTATCCTCAGCGCGACTATGCCACTTATGGCTACGGTTATCAAGTCGATTGGTACCGTACTGGTCCCTACGAGAGAATGAGTTACAAATTCCATTGGGAAATCACCAATGGCGTCATTCACATGACATATCCTGGTTAGCCAGAGTACAACTGCGACATTCGTGATTATCGTCTGAACAACGATCGCTTCAGAGGTTATTTCTCCACAGGCACACAGCCTTTCGAACTCTACAAGATTGCAGACTACTACAACTGGAGTTACTACTATTCCTGGGACTACCACTATTGGGCGTATGATAGTTGGAGCTGGGACTATTATTACTATGGCTACTATGCCAAGGAACGTCCAGAAATGGATACACGTACCACACGTGAACAGGCTGACACAACCAACACGAAAGCACCTCGTATCTTGAAGATTGGCAGCCGTTTCGCTGAAAAGTGAAAAGTGAATAATGAAAAGTGAAAAATTTTGCTACCGCAAAAGTTAGCCAACAGTTGACAGACCAATGCGGTAGCAATTTTTTTCACTTTCCCTTTACTCCAATCTTTTCAGATGGCAGAGCATCAAGTTTCCCTCTTCATCTCTAAGGTGCATTCCCCCACCCTCACAATAGCGGAACATCTTGCAGGTGGCACAATCACCTTTCTTCATCCAATCGCGATTGCGATAGTTCTGGAAGCCGTTCTCCCAGACGTCCCAGAAATGATCCTTGTAGATATTGCCCTGATAATACTTGCCACGAATGCTTGTGCATGCTGAAATGCTACCATCTATCAGAATGGAAGCCACACTCAATCCTGCCTCGCAACGGTAGAGGTGGTCACGCACTTTGCCCTCATATTCACCCAAGAAACCCTCACAGGCAAAACTTGCATGGATTTTCCCTTCCTGACGGCAAGCGATGATAAAATCCATCAGTTCACGGAACTTTTCATTGCTGATTTGGAGGTCAGGATGCTGCTTGGCACGTCCAGCAGGGAAGATAG
>CACZRQ010000053.1 GCA_902783615.1 uncultured Bacteroidales bacterium
GCATAGAGCTGTGAGAAAGCCTCCTTCAGCTCGTTGATGGTTACACCGTTGTCTAATGCCTGTTGCACAGCTGGTTCTAGTCGCACCAAGTCACCTTGTGCCATCAGGCAGGCACTTGCTGCCAATCCCTTCTGACGCTCCGTCAGCGTCTATCCGTTTACTGTTGTCATCGTCAATAAAGCAAATAATAATGTGAAGATTATTTTCATTGTTGTTTTTTTGCAAAGATAATCAAATTTTTACAATATGTCCCTGTTTGAAATCAATCTTCTTGATAACCTTGGCAGGAATGCCACCCACAATGGTGTTGGGGGCTACATCTTTGGTGACAACAGCACCAGCTGCCACCACAGCTCCATCGCCAATGGTGACACCAGCTAATACAGTAGCGTTGGCACCGATCCAAACATTCTTGCCAATGTGGATAGGGGCATGGGTCATGCCTCCCCGTTTGCTTGGGTCAAGATAGTGATTAAGGGTTGCCAGTACTACATTATGACCTATCAGGGCACCTTCATCAATGGTGATTCCTCCCTGGTCCTGGAACTTGCATCCCATGTTGATGAACACTCGTTCGCCCAGGATGATGTTCTTGCCACAATCCGTATGGAATGGTGGAAACAGGCCTACACTCTTTGGCACCTCTCTGCCTAAAAGCTGTTCCAGCAGTTCGTGTAGCTCTTCTGGCGTATGATACTTCCCATTGATTTCTGCCGTTATCTTCAGTGCCTCTTGTGCCAACTGATGAAACATCAGGTGAACGGGCGAGTTGCCATCAACAGGCTCGCCCTTCTTCATGTATTCTCTGAATTCTTGGATGGTCATTATCTGCATTATTTTAAGTTATCACGAAAGAAGTGTTCAATCTTGTCGTAAGGAATCACACAGGCACGGTCGTCGTAGAGGTCGGTATGAACGGCGCCCTGAACAATATACAATTCCTTGTTGCCCTCAACAAAGCTGAAGTTCTTGCCAGGTTCCTGCTGAGTGGGGATTTCAACCGCCTTACCTGTCATCTTCTGAAAAGCTGTCTCGCTGAAATAGCGGCTGTGGGCCAAACCACCGTGGATGAGCAGAACGGGATTCGTGATTTCGTGAGCATAGCAGACTTTATAAATTGTTCCGCCATATAGTTGGTGTTTCCATTCTGGCGCGGACTTCCTGTCATAATCACAATTTTCATCTTATTTTGCTGTTTTTTTGTTAAACTAATGATAGACGATGCCAGAATCTCAGATGGATTGCTGGCCGTTGCTATACCTGCACCAAGAAGCAATGTGTTTTTGAAAAAATGCCTACGTTTCATTTTAAATTGTTAGATTTAGTATCAGTTTAAAAACTCACTGTCCGTCACTTTATTATACTGAATGGCATGTTCCTTGTCATTCTTCTCGCTGATGGTTAGTTAAAAATTGAGTCTTGTTGTCAATTCCACAGTAAAAGGACGGATAAAAGTACCAGCCATCACGTAGTTCTTGTAAGGGGTGGGGTCGGTAATCAAATCAGCAGAAGAGATGGAACCGCTCGCACCTTTCTGATTCAGGATATTCACCACACTCAATGCGAAGTTAACATGATTATTCAGTTTATAATCCACGCCTCCGAAGGTTTCCCAACGTCCGTTGAAATAGAGGGAGTTGGTCTTGTTGATGTACTGCTTTGAGAAGTAGCGGGCACTGAGCCAAACGCGCCATTTGTCGAAGCTGTAGCTGGGCTCAATCTCCAGTTCGGTCTTCGAGAGGGCAGTGATGTTGTTGCCGCTAAAGTCGTGTTCCTCAGTTACACCGTCACTGAAAGTAGGAGTGAGCTTGAAGTTCTTATATTGCGGGTTACGCAGGGTGAACATCACATGAATGTTCAGGCCTTTGAGTGGGGAGATTACAGCATCGGTGAGCCAACCAAAAGTTGCCAGGTCGTAATAGGTAAACATGGTGATGTTCTCCTCCTGACCAGCTTTCATGCCACCCGCATCCTTCGTCAGAATGTGGCTGAATTGGGGACGCTCCTGGGCGTTCTTCTGCTCGATGTAGGTGATCTGCGAGGTAAGATCTATCCAGTTGTTCTTCCAGTAGATGCCTCCACGAAAATAGTTGGCGGTGATGCCCCTCTGTGTAGGATAA
>CACZRQ010000054.1 GCA_902783615.1 uncultured Bacteroidales bacterium
CCTGAAAGATGGTGTGAAGAACCGTTTTGGAGCTTACAACTGGTTCAACCCTTCAGCAACCTTTAATTTCCGCTATACTATTGCCAAGGGTTTCGGACTGGTGGGTGAATACGTCTATTCCAAGCAACGCCCTAACTTGCAGGACTATGCAGGCCCATATATGCCATTGATGGATCCTATCAATGTGCACATGGCCAAAGGCGGTATCTACTGGAACAACGATTGGATGCAGGTGACATCTCAGATTACATTCATCAATCAGACGAACTATAAGTTCCGTGAGCAGTTCACCAATCCGAAAGACCAAAGCGAAACCATTATCCTGCCTATCGTCAACGACGTGCAGACCTTGGGATGGACTACCGATGCCGTGTTCAACTATAAGGGTTTCAGCTTCCACGGCTTGCTGACGCTACAGAATCCTAAGTACAAGAATTTCACTTTCCAGCCTGTTTTCAGCGATGGTCCTGGACAATTGTATAATTTCAACGACAAGAATGTGATTGCGATGTCGAAGCTCATCATGGAGCTGGATCCTTCGTATCAATGGGACAAGTGGCGCATCTGGCTGAGTTTCCGCTACCAGAGCAAGCAATATATCAATCGCACCAACTCACTGTACTTCAAGGGTCGTTGGGAAACCTTCGGTGGTATCGACTTCGAGGTGAACAAACATCTGTCGTTGTCACTAAACGTCATCAACATCCTGAACCAGAAGGGTGCCAATGGAAGCATCCCTGCTGCCGACCTGGCAACCGACGTAAGTGCCTACCAGCATCATTACCTGATGTCGGGTACTTATATCCGTCCGTTCACCATGGAACTGACAGCTTCACTGAAGTTCTAAGTTATTCATATCTCATCGAGTTAGCCGGATGGATACGGGTAATGAGATAAGACGGGCCTAAGAGCATTAATACAGAAACGATTAGGGTGCCGATGTTCAAGAGCAACCAGATGGGGAAGCTCAGCGACACTGGCACCCGATCCATATAATAAGTGCTGGGGTCGAGTGTAAATAAGCCCGTGTATTTCTGCACGAAATAGAATGCCAAGCCAATCACATTCCCCCACAGCATTCCCCTACCAATCAGGAAAACCGATAGCCACAGAAACAGATGCCTCACGGTGGTATTATTAGCTCCCAGCGATTTCAGTACACCAATCATCTGCGTGCGTTCGATAATGATAATCAGCAAACCGGCAATCATTGTGAAGCCTGCAATGCCAATCATCAGCACCAATATCACCCAAATGTTTACATCCAACACCTCCAACCACGAAAACACGGAAGGATATTGTTGCTCCACATTCACGGCACAATATTGGGTACCCCGACGGTCGGTATAGTCATTCAGCAAAGCGCCAAGATCGAAGGTGGTGGACTCCAATTCACTGAAATCACTGATCGTCAATTCAATGCCCGTAGCCTCATCCGTCTCACAATGGTTCAGGCGATTCACCATATAGATATCCGAAAACACATATACATCATCGAAAGCGGCAAAATTCGTTTCATAGACACCCGCCACCAGAAGCTTCCTTGCCCTCACGTTCTCATCCATGAAATAAGTATCAATCCTGTCGCCCACCTTCAAATGAAGTTTGTTGGCAATAGCCTCTGATACAACCACTTGATTGGTGGATGCCGTATCGCTAAATTGGGGGAATTCCCCTTCCATAAGATGCTGTTGGAAGAAATCAGTTTGGTAATCAGGTCCTATTCCCTTGATGACCACTCCTTGAAAAGAATCGTCGGTCTTGATCATCCCTGCTTTCTGCGAAAAACGCTGCATGTGAGTTACTTGCCCATGACTATTCAACAAATCAGCCAGTTGAGCATCAAACACCACAGGGCTTGTTTCATAACCCGACAAGGCATTCACATCCGTCACCGTCAAATGCGAGGCAAAACCAGTCAGCTTGCCCCTCACCTCATTCTTAAAGCCCGTCACCACAGCCACAGAGATAATCATCACCGCCAGTCCGATGGCGATGCCAATCATCGAGATAATCACAGCAGGACGAGAGACCTGCTTCGAAATCGCAGGCCCCTTGTAAATCCTTTTGGCCAAAAAGACAGGCAGATTCATCAGACAGTCCTTCCAGGATAAGCCTCAAGCGCTTTCCGCAGCACAAACAAGGCCCTTGTCAGGTCATCCTTCTTCAAAACGTATGCGATTCGCACCTCGTTAACACCAACGCCAGGAGTGGTATAGAAGCCCGAAGCAGGAGCCATCATCACCGTCTCACCCTCATAGTTGAAATCGTTCAGACACCACATGCAGAACTTCTCGGCATCATCCACTGGCAATTTCGCCACCGTGTAGAAAGCACCCATCGGAATGGGAGAATACACGCCAGGAATGCGGTTCAATCCGTCAATCAAGCACTTGCGTCGTTCCACATACTCATCGTAGGTTTCACGAAGGTATTCCTCTGGCACATCCAATGAAGCCTCGGCGGCAATCTGGCCAATCAACGGAGGACTCAACCTTGCCTGGCAGAACTTCATCACAGCTGCCCTGATTTCAGGATTCTTGGTAATCAACGCACCAATACGGATGCCGCACTCAGAATAGCGTTTCGACACCGAGTCGATGAGCACCACATTCTGCTCAATTCCTTCCAAATGGCAGGCAGAAATATAAGGAGAGCCGGTATAGATGAACTCACGATACACCTCGTCGGAGAACAAGAACAAATCGTACTTCTTCACCAAATCGCGAATCTGGTTCATTTCACGGCGTGTATAAAGATAACCCGTTGGGTTGTTGGGATTGCAAATCAAGATGGCACGAGTGCGCTCGTTGATCAGTTCCTCAAACTTCTCCACCTTCGGCAAAGAGAAACCTTCCTCGATGGTTGTAGTCACAGTGCGGATCTTTGCGCCAGCCGAGATGGCAAACGCCATATAGTTGGCATAAGCTGGCTCTGGCACAATAATCTCATCACCAGGGTTCAAACACGACAGGAAGGCAAAGAGCACTGCCTCCGAGCCACCCGAAGTGATAATGATGTCATCGGCCGTCAGATTGATGTTATACTTGGCATAATAGCCTGTGAGCTTCTCCCTAAAGCTCTGGTAACCCTGACTCGGACTGTACTCAAGAATCTTGCGGTCGATGTTCTTGATGGCATCGATGGCACACTGAGGTGTGGGCAGGTCGGGCTGTCCGATATTCAGATGATACACTTTGACTCCCCTACTCTTAGCTGCATAAGCCAAAGGAGCCAGTTTTCTGATAGGCGATGCGGGCATCTCAGTGCCTCGTATGGAAATTTTCGGCATAATTTATTGCGTAATTCAAATTTAGCTGCAAAATTAATGTAAAATGTAAGTAAAACCAAACTTTTTGTTAGTTTATTTTAGCCACACCCGTTCTCCAATCTCAGGAATATGGTCATCGGCCATTTTGTTGAGCTTGTAGAGCGTCTTCAAGCGCACGCCATACATCTGCGAGATGGTATGCATCGAGTCGCCCTCGTGCACCTCATGGTAAATCACGTCGGCCACAGTCTTCTTGTTCTTCTCCTTCAGATAGATGATGTCGCCTTCCTCCAACGTGTAGTCACGTTGCAGATCGTTGAACTTCGCCAGTTTCTTCCAGCTGATCTCAAACTCTCCACCCAACAGTTGGAAAGTATCACCATCGCGTGCCACCACATAGGCCAAACCGTTGGCTAACAGCACCTCATGTGGATTAGCCAGCCAAGGCTTCTTCTTCAGCAATTTCTGCCATTTGCGAGCCTCTCGCTTGCTCATGCCTTGGGTGTCGTACTTATACAATTCATAGGTCTCGATGATGGTTATCAGTTTGTTGGCATATGAAGGGTCGGTGGCATAACCCGCCTTTTTCAAGCCTCTTGCCCAACCCTTGTAGTCGGTTTTCTTCAGTTGGAACAGAGAGGCATAGCGTTGGTTTCCCACCAAGAAAAGCGAGTGGTCCTGATAGGAATCCTCCACCTTACGGTAAGCCCTGAAGCACTCGTTAGGGGCATCATCGTTGGCTCTCACACTCTTTCCTCTCCATCCTCCACCACATTTAATGCCAAAGTGATTGTTGCTTTTGCGGGCCAGTTCACTCAGTCCTGCTCCACTCTCCAACAAACCCTGTGCCAACGTGATGCTGGCGGGCACATTGTGCTGCTTCATCTGCTCCACAGCCAAGGGAGCATATTGCTTGATATAATTATTGTAGCTCACTTGTCTGCGTTGTGCAAAGGTAGGAATCACTGCCCAAAGGCAGCAAATCAACGCCATATATAGTCCGATATGCTTCACTTTTCCGTTTTCTTTTCGATTTCAGGAAACAAAATTCAGCAAAATAATTGAAATATGCAATCCCTTTTATATATTTGTAACATAAAACCGTTAGAAACCATGAAAGAACACAAGATTGAGATACCTGTCAAGGTATATGCATACGAAGAATTGAGCCTTAACGACCGCACTTTGGTAGATAAGGCCAAAGAGATGACTTATCAGAGTTATGCCCCCTATTCGCACTTCTCAGTAGGTGCAGCCGCTTTATTGGACAATAAGGTCATCATCACTGGCAGCAATCAGGAGAATGCCGCCTACCCATCAGGCATCTGTGCCGAACGCACCACCCTGTTTTATGCCCAAGCCCAGTATCCCGATGCTGCCGTCCAGACACTTGCCATAGCTGCTCGTAACGAGTCGGGCCATTTCACAAAGTCACCATGCTCCCCTTGCGGGGCCTGTCGCCAAGTGATGCTGGAGAGCCAGGTGCGTGGTGGCATCCCCATGCGTGTTTTGCTTTATGGATCAGACTACATCTACGAGCTGGCTTGTGTGGAAGACCTCCTGCCCCTGTGCTTCACCTTTGCAGACATGAAGGCGGAAGAATAGCGCAAAATAGGACGAAAAGAAAAAAAAGTGGCCAAAAATTTGCGTATCCCAAAACTTTGCCCTACATTTGCACCGCATTTGAGCGCAAGTGCGGATTGGAAGTTTGGGTGAGTGGCTGAAACCAGCAGTTTGCTAAACTGCCGTACGGGTAACCGTACCGGGGGTTCGAATCCCCCAGCTTCC
>CACZRQ010000055.1 GCA_902783615.1 uncultured Bacteroidales bacterium
AGTCTTCACCTGAGTAACAACACAAGGACCTGCTTCGATATCAGTGCATGGTACATTCTTACCATCGGCACTGAACACGGATGTCATTCCGATTTTCTTTCCTAATAATCCTGGCATTTCACTTAATGATTAAAAATTACACTTTAATTTCCACTTCCACACCGCTTGGCAACTCCAGCTTCATCAGTTCATCGATAGTCTTTGCTGTTGAGCTGTAGATATCGATCAGACGCTTGTAAGAAGAGAGCTCGAACTGTTCGCGAGCCTTCTTGTTTACGAAGGTTGAACGGTTTACAGTGAAGATTCTCTTGTGCGTTGGCAATGGAATTGGACCACTGACGATAGCGCCTGTTGACTTCACTGTCTTTACGATGCTTGCAGCTGACTTGTCAACCAAGTTGTGATCGTAAGATTTCAGTTTAATTCTGATTTTCTGACTCATTTTTTGTTAATTGTTAAATTGTTAATATTAGCGGGAAAGCCTTGGGTTAAGAGTCATTCGCTAACCCAAGGTCTTTTCCATTTTTCTTTTTACTTCAATAAATCCACACGGCCTCCCACTTCCTCAAGCACGCTCTTGGCAATTGAGGTTGAAACGGCTGCATGATGGTCATAGCTCATGGTTGAGGTGGCGCGTCCTGAAGTGATGGTACGCAGGGCAGTAACATAGCCAAACATTTCTGCCAGCGGAACCATAGCCTTCACGATGCGGGCACCAGAACGGGTGCTTTCCATACCCTCCACCTGGCCACGACGCTTGTTCAAATCACCGATTACATCACCCATATACTCTTCTGGAGTCACCACATCCAGCTTCATGATAGGCTCCATCAGCACAGGGGCTGCCTTAGCGGCTGCATACTTGTAAGCCTGGATAGCGCAAATCTCGAACGAGAGCTGGTCGGAGTCAACTGGATGGAACGAACCGTCCACCAGTTCCACCTTCATGGAATCCATTGGGTAACCACCCAGCACACCACTCTTCATGGCTGTCTCGAAGCCCTTCTGCACAGCTGGGATGTATTCCTTAGGAATGTTACCACCTGTTACAGAGTTAATAAACTGCAGGCCTCCCTGGGTGTAGTCAGGATCAACCGGACCGATGTTGACGATGATGTCAGCAAACTTACCACGGCCACCACTCTGTTTCTTGTAAACTTCGCGATGGTTCACGGTTCTGGTGATTGCCTCCTTGTAGTTCACCTGTGGTTTACCCTGGTTGCATTCAACCTTGAACTCACGCTTCAGACGGTCGATGATGATGTCCAAATGGAGCTCACCCATACCGGAAATCACGGTTTGTCCGCTTTGCTCATCGGTATGAACGGTGAAGGTTGGATCTTCTTCAGCCAGTTTAGCCAAACCGTTAGAGAGTTTCTCCATATCCTTCTGGGTCTTTGGCTCCACAGCGATACCAATCACAGGATCTGGGAAATCCATTGACTCCAATACGATTGGTGCTTCCTCATCACAGAGGGTATCACCCGTACGGATATCCTTGAAACCAACAACTGCGCCGATATCGCCAGCTGAGATCTCATCAACGGGGTTCTGGTGATTAGAGAACATCTGGAACAGGCGGCTTACGCGCTCCTTCTTGCCGGAACGAGTGTTATAAACGTAAGAGCCTGAAACCACACTACCGGAATAGACACGGATGTAAGTCAGACGACCTACATACGGGTCAGTGGCAATCTTGAATGCCAAAGCAGACGTTTTCTCGTCCTCAGATGGCTTACGGTCTTCCTGATTACCTGTGTTAGGATTCGTACCTTCAATGTTTGGAGTATCCAATGGTGAAGGCAGGAAAGCACACACATAGTTCAGCAAAGTCTGCACACCCTTGTTCTTGAATGACGATCCACAGCACATGGGAACCATTGACATGCTCAGGGTAGCCTTGCGGATAGCCGCAATCAGCTCATCCTCTGTAATGGTGTCTGGGGCATCGAAGAATTTCTCCATCAACGCATCATCATATTCGGCAGCAGCCTCAATCAGAGCAGCGCGATACTCTTCTGCTTCATTAACCATGTCGGCTGGAACATCCTCAACGGTATATTCAGCGCCCATGGTCTCGTCGTGCCAGAAGATAGCCTTCATCTGAATCAAGTCAACCACACCTTTGAAATTCTCCTCTGCGCCGATAGGAATCATCACAGGCACAGGGTTTGCGCCCAAGATATCCTTCATCTGACGTTTCACTTCGAAGAAGTCAGCGCCAGAACGATCCATCTTGTTCACATAAGCAATACGAGGAACATTGTATTTGTCTGCCTGACGCCATACGGTCTCACTCTGAGGCTCTACGCCACCCACGGCACAGTAAGTAGCCACAGCACCATCGAGCACACGCAAAGAGCGCTCCACCTCTGCGGTAAAGTCCACATGCCCCGGAGTGTCAATCAGATTGATCTTATAAGTGTTGTCGTTCCACTTCCAATGGCAGGTAGTAGCGGCAGAAGTGATGGTGATACCACGCTCCTGTTCCTGCACCATCCAGTCCATGGTTGCAGCGCCGTCATGCACCTCACCAATCTTATGAGTCATACCTGTGTAGAACAGGATACGCTCTGACGTAGTGGTCTTACCAGCATCGATGTGAGCCATGATACCGATATTGCGAGTCAGGTGTAAGTCTTGTTTTGACATTCTTAATATCTTAAAAAACCTATTAAAATCTATATTAGAATCTGAAATGAGCGAATGCACGGTTAGCCTCAGCCATACGGTGCATATCCTCTTTACGTTTGAAAGCACCGCCCTGCTCGTTGTAAGCATCCATAATCTCAGCGGCCAGCTTCTCAGCCATGCCCTTGCCACCGCGTTTGCGTGCATATGAAATCATGTTCTTCATTGAGATTGACTCCTTGCGGTCGGGACGTATTTCAGTAGGCACCTGGAAAGTGGCACCACCAATACGGCGAGATTTAACCTCTACCTGAGGAGTAATGTTGTCGAGAGCTTTCTTCCAGATTTCGAGAGCTGACTTCTCTTCGTTCTGCAGTTTCTTACCAACTGTTTCCAATGCATTGTAGAAGATTTCATAAGATGTGTTCTTCTTGCCATCATACATCAGATGGTTCACGAACTTGGAAACTTTCACGTCGCCATAAACTGGA
>CACZRQ010000056.1 GCA_902783615.1 uncultured Bacteroidales bacterium
CGTAGCCCTTCCATATTATGCCTTTCCACATAATCGCAAAACAGGCGGTTATTTGTAAGGCTGTCTTCACCAAGTGTCTGCACCATCTCGTAGTTGTACATTTGCAGTCGCGAGTGAAGAATGTCAATCTTATACTCCTTTTCGCGTTGGTATTGATATACGCTAAAGCATACAGCAAAGAGCAGGAATACACCACCTATACTGAGTAGTAGATTCCTTTGGAACGATTTACTTCTCAAAGCAGTAGCCATAACCAACACGTGTTTTTATATGTTTTCCATAAGAGCCGATCTTCTTGCGCAATCGAGTGATGTTCACATCCACTGTACGATCAAGTACATACACATCTTGAGGCCAACAATATGTCAGTATGTCTTCACGCGAAAACACCTTGCCAGGATGTTGTAATAAGAGTGATAACATCTCATATTCCAGTTTAGTGAGCAAAAGATTTTGACCATCGATTGTAGCTGTCTTGGCATTCAGATCAAGAATAATACCCTCAAAACAGATTTTGCTATCAGAAATAGCTACACGAACATCCCCTTGGGGAACCTTTATTTGAGTCGATCGCCTAAGCACCGCCTTGACTCTTGCTTTCACCTCTTTCATGCTTAGTGGCTTGGCGATATAGTCGTCGGCACCGATGTTCAGTCCCTTAACAAGGTTGTCCTCTCCTTCAAGTGCTGTGATAAAAATAATGGGTATCTGTGCCGTAAAGGGATTGTCCTTCATCTTTCGTGCCATTTGAAATCCAGACATTTCGCCCATCATTACGTCCAAAAGAATTAGTGCAAACTCTTGTAGATGGAGTTCGAGTGCTTCCTCGGCAGAGTTTGCGGTTACGACCTCATATCCTTCAGTTTCAAGGTTGTATTGCAATATCTCACAGATATCTAACTCGTCATCAACAACAAGTATTTTCATAAATACTTCAAATGATTGAGAATGAAACAAATAATATTTTTGGGCACAAAGATACAGCTTTTTCCTGAGATATAGGAATAAAGTGTATTACATTGTTATGACATTATTGTTCTATTGACGGTTATTCCAAATTTCTGTTCCATTCATAGGGACTTTTTATGATTGTACAAACCTGAAGAATGTAAGCATTGGTGATGGTGTAACTACTATCGGCAATTGGGCATTCTCTGGCTGTTCAAGTCTGGATTACTTCTCATACGGCTCTGCTGTAGAGACAATCGGCGAAGAAGCTTTCTCTGACTGTGTCAATGTAACAAAGCTGATCAGCCATGCAGTCACACCTCCATCTTGTGGTACACAGGCTTTGGATGATATCAACAAGTGGAATTGTACCTTGCAGGTGCCTGCAAACTGTATTACTCAGTATCAGCAAGCAGATCAATGGAAAGAGTTCTTCTTTGTTGAGGGATTGTGATTTGGGAATACCGTATTCCATTGATATTCGTCATTCTAACTTAAGTTTCGGAAGTGAACTAATAGGATGATAATAATCCCTAAAGGCATCACTTGTGAAGCTTCAGTAAGAAGATGCATTGACGCAGAAAAAAAACTACATGTTTTTTGCCTTCACCCTTCACCTTTTTTAGAAAACCCTTGATGTTTATTATCTATCATGGTGAAGGGAGGTGAAGGGAGGTGAAGGCAAGGTGAATGGTGATGAATTACTATGACTATAATTTTGCAACTGATATCACGCTTGCATAGTTTAAATATACACTCCATCCAGATTGGAGCAGAGCAACTTTAGTTGTAATGAGTTGGTGATTGCCGTCTAAGTATTGTTCTGCCTTCACCCTCCCTTCACCTCCCTTCACCTGCCTTCACCCTGATAAACCAGCTATATCAAGGTGTTTTAAGAAAAGGTGAAGGGTGAAGGCAACTTTTTCGTTTTTTTTGCGAAATTGCTTGAAGCGGATATTTATGCAAAATGGATTTGCATATACAGCACCCAGAAAAGAGGGAAGCTTTTGTCTTTGAGGCTACCCCATTTTTACGCTCCAGTTAAGAAAAACTTGCGCCCTCGTTAGAGAAATAGTTTTTCATAACGAAGCAATAAGAAAGGGGGCGTTTGAAACAGTTGCATAAATATACAGTATAAGTTATGGAGTGATGCTGCGCTTATTTTTGCTGAATTCCATCAATAAACCATCTCTTTTCTTGTCTGCTCAGAAAAAACTTCTTAAATTTGTGGCACATAAATCCTTAACAAAAAGCAATATGAAAAGAGTACTATTATTTTGCATGGTTGCGCTGGTCATGATGGCCTGCAACACACAACCCAAGACCCCTGGTTTGGTAGAAGTGACTGGAGGAATGATCCAAGGTGTAGTTGAAGACGGTATGACGGTCTTCAAAGGTATTCCATTTGCAGCTCCTCCTGTAGGTGATCTGCGCTGGAAAGCCCCACAACCCGTTGTTCCTTGGGAAGGAGTGAGGAATGCCGACAAGTTTGGCCCAAGTCCATTTGCAAACATGGGTCCTCAGGACAATTCCAGTGAGGATTGCCTCTATCTGAATGTATGGACTCCTGCCCAGTCGCCAAAAGAAAAGCTTCCTGTGATGGTTTGGATCTACGGCGGTGGGTTCTCTATGGGAACATCCTCTTTCTACGATGGTGCGCCTATCGCCCGTCAGGGGGTAGTGCTGGTAACCATCAATTATCGTGTGGGCAAGCTGGGCTACTTTGCCCATCCTGCACTGAGTGCTGAGAATCCCCAGCATGTGTCGGGTAACTATGGTATTCTCGATCAGATTGCAGCCCTTCGTTGGGTTCAGGACAATATAGCTGCATTTGGTGGTGATCCTTCAAAGGTAACCATCTTCGGTGAATCTGCTGGCGGTATATCTGTAAGCATGCTGTGCGCATCTCCTTTGGCCAAGGGACTTTTCCGTGGCGCTATCTCACAGAGTGGCAGCTCGTTTGGTCCTATCAGACCGAAATCATACCCAGGCGAGAATATGAAGTCGCTGGCTCAGGCAGAGCGTGAGGGCGTTGAGTATGCTGAATCTGTGGGAGCCACAACTGCTGAAGCCCTGCGTGCTTTGGATCCTGCAGAGTTGAGCCGTCAGACGGTAGTTACTGGTGGTGCATGGCCTTGTGTGGATGGATATGTCATTCCTGATGACCAGTATAAGATGTATGAGGCTGGCAATTATAATGATGTGGCTCTGCTCATTGGTTATAATTCAGACGAGGGCGACAGCTTCGGCTTTACTGAAGATCCTAAAGATCATGTGGCTGCTGTGAAAGAGCGTTATGAAGATTTTGCCGACAAGTTGCTGGCTGCCTATCCATTGGTTGATGGTAAGGTGGGCAAGGTTACACGTGACTTGGGACGAGACTCAGCCTTTGGTTGGGGCACATGGGTTTGGGGAAGACTACAGAACCAAACTGGCAAGCAACCTGTCTATATGTACTATTTTGACCAGGATCCCATGTATCCAGAGGGAGATCGACGTTATGGCCATCGCTCGCCTCACGGACAGGATGTCAACTTTGTGTTCCAAAATCTTCGCCCAGGTAACAACCCCACCGACCAGGCTTTGGCTCAGTATATGCTCAAGTATTGGACGAACTTTGCCAAGTGCTGCAACCCCAATGGTGAGCAGAGCGATGCTGATTTGCCTGTATGGCCTCTGTTCCAGAATGATAACTCTCAGGTAATGGTGCTCACAGGCGAAGGCCCGCATCCAGCCCCCGTAGCTTCAGAAGCTGCCATGTGGGTACTCAACGATTACTTTGCTTGGAGAAGGTTGCAAGAGAAATGATAAGAAAAAAGTACAGATAAATGGAAAAAACTTGGTGTTAAGAAATAAAACGCTTATCTTTGCATCCCAAAAATAGGTTTAGTCATGGGAATAATTAAATCATTGTTTGGCGGGAAGGCTGAAAAGCCAGCAGAGGAGAAGAGCAAAAGGCAATTGCAGATTGAGTTTGAGACGTTGAAATACGACGGTATCAGGGCTCAACGTTTGCGTCGTTTGCCTTTTGCGCGCAAATGTCTGGAAGAGGCCATCAAACTGCAAGATGATTACGAAACCTACGGTTATTTGGCACAGGTACTTGTTGAAATGGGTGAGCTGGAGGCTGCCTTGGAACCCTTGAAGCACATGACAGAGGCTGAACCGATGATTGCAGAAAACTATATCTCACTGGCCAATGTGTATTACATGTTGGAGAATTATCAAGAGATGGCTGATAAAGCACAGCTTGCTATCGACATAGATCATCAGAATGCTCAAGCTTATTACCTGAAAGGAAAGGCAGCACATGCTATGAATGAGTACGGCGAGGCGGAGAGCCTGCTGAGTAAAGCCATTCAGCTGAGGGCAGACTATGCTGAGGCACTTTTGCTGAGAGGAGAGGTGTATCTGCGTCAAGGCCAGTTGGATAATGCTCTGCAGGATGCTGAAGGTGTTATTGCTTCAGGGCGTGAGGTTGATAGCGGCTTGCTGCTGCGAGGTGCTGTTCATGAGGTGCAGGAACAGATGGATGAGGCTGAAGCCGATTATCGTCAGGTATTAGAACTTGATCCTTTTAATCAGCAGGCCTACTTGAACTTGGGTAAGCTATACTGCAGGCAGGAACGGTTTGAGGATGCCATCGATGTGATGGGAGATGCAATAGAGATGAGTCCGGTATTTGCCGATGCATACGCCTTGAGAGCAGAAGCCAAGAAGCAAATTGGCGATACTGAAGGAGCGGCTAAAGATGCTACTTCAGCAGCTAATCTGCAGGCTGCCGGAGAGGTGCAAACAGAGGTGGAAGACCCTGCTGCCAGCATCAAGGAGATAGATATTATGCATTTATAGTGAAATTTTTCTTATAATTTGCTTGTATTTAAAATAATTTGCTTACATTTGCACCCGAATAAACAAAAAAAGAAGTTATGAAAGCATTGTTTTCTTATGCATACTACTTTTATTACTTTTACTTTAGCCATAAAGTAGAGCGGGAGTTTGTATGCGTCTAGTGACAGTGATGCTTAAGAACCAAAGATGAAGAAATAGAAAACCATATAAAATCCCGCTTCACACAATGTGTGGCGGGATTTTTAATGTTAATGACAATATGAAGAAGGTAGCGATACAAGGTGGATATGGGTCTTATCACGACATAGCAGCCCATCAGTTTTTTGGGGATGAGGAGATAGAATTGCTGTGCTGTGCCACGTTCGAGGATGTGTTCAAGGCCATCCATGAAGACAGTCAGGTGTTGGGTATGCTGGCTATTGAGAATACCATTGCGGGTAGCCTACTACACAACAATGAATTGCTGCGACAGAGTGGGACGCAGATTGTTGGCGAGCATAAGTTGAGGATTTCGCACAGTTTTGTGTGCTTGCCCGATGAGGACTGGCAGGATATTCAAGAGGTAAACTCACATCCCATCGCACTGATGCAATGTCGTGAGTTCCTGTCACAACATCCAGGCATGAAAGTGGTGGAGACTGAGGATACGGCTTTGAGTGCCGAAAATATCAAACGCAATCACCTGCATGGTCATGCAGCCATCTGCTCGAAGTATGCGGCAGAGATTTATGGCATGAAGGTGCTGCAGGAGGGCATTGAAACCAACAAACACAATTTTACACGATTCTTAGTGGTGGCCGACCCTTGGCAGGTGGATGCGCTGAACCAATCGAAGCACATGAATCCCAACAAGGCAAACTTGGTGTTTACTTTGCCTCATAGAGAGGGTAGCCTGTCGCAGGTGCTTTCAATTTTGTCGTTCTACCAGATTAACCTGACGAAGATTCAATCGCTACCCATCATTGGACGCGAATGGGAATACCAATTTTATATAGATGTGGTGTATGATAACATGCTGCGTTACAAACAGTCGATTGCTGCCATCACCCCATTGACTAAAGAACTTAAAATACTTGGAGAATATGAAGCAGGAAAGTCAAATGTCTAAGATAAGGCCAGCCGACAGGCTGAGCAGTGTGAGCGAGTATTATTTCTCTCGCAAACTGAAGGAAGTGGCTCAGATGAATGCTGAGGGCAAAGATGTAATCAGCCTTGGTATCGGCAGTCCCGACATGCCTCCATCGGAGGAAACTTTGCAACGTCTTTGCGAGGCAGCCCATGATCCTCATGGACATGGTTATCAGCCGTATGTGGGAATCCCCGAACTGCGTCAAGCCTTCGCCCGTTGGTATAAGCGCTGGTATAATGTGGACTTGGATCCTGCCAAGGAGATTCAACCACTGATTGGGTCGAAAGAGGGAATCTTGCATGTAACGTTGGCATTTGTAAACCCAGGCGATCAGGTGCTCGTGCCCAACCCTGGCTATCCCACTTACACTTCATTGAGCAAGATTCTGGGTGCAGAAGTGGTCTTTTATGACCTGAAAGAGGAAAATGGCTGGATGCCTGATTTCGAGGCTTTGGAGCAGATGGATATGAGTCGTGTGAAACTGATGTGGACGAACTATCCTCACATGCCGACTGGAACAAATGCCACGCTCGAACTTTATGAGAAATTGGTGAGTCTGGCTAAAAGGAAGGATATTGTGATTGTGAACGATAATCCTTACAGCTTTATTCTAAACGACCATCCAATGAGCATCTTAAGTGTACCTGGAGCCAAGGATTGTTGCATTGAATTCAACTCAATGAGTAAGAGTCACAACATGCCTGGCTGGCGTGTGGCGATGTTGGCATCGAATGCCGATTTTGTGCAATGGGTACTGAAAGTGAAAAGTAACATTGATAGCGGTATGTTCCGTGCTGTGCAGCTGGCTGCAGCTACGGCTTTGGATGCCGAGGCTGATTGGTATGAGGGAAATAACCGCAATTATCGCAACCGCCGTGCCTTGGCTGGAGCCATTATGCAGGAGTTGGGATGTACTTACGATGAAAAGCAGGTGGGTATGTTCCTTTGGGGCAAGATCCCTGACAGCTATGCTGATGTGGAGCAGTTGACTGAGCGTGTGTTGCATGAGGCTCGTGTGTTTATCACCCCAGGCTTTATTTTTGGCAGCAATGGCGCTCGATATATCCGTATCTCGTTGTGCTGCAAGGATGATAAGTTGGCGGAAGCATTGGAAAGAGTTAAACGATTGACAATTGACGATTGACAATTAATGATTGAATAATAACAAAGAACATTGAGGTTGGTTATGGACACAATCCGAACGGATAATTGTCAATGGTCAATTGTCAATGGTCAATAAACAATAAATTATGGAGTTAGATTTATTACCCATTGAATTGGCAGGCGTGAAGAAGGAGAGGCCTGTAGTGATAGCTGGTCCGTGTAGTGCGGAAACCGAAGAACAAGTGATGAACACAGCCACGGCACTGGCCAATAACGGCGTAAAGATTTTCCGTGCTGGCGTGTGGAAACCTCGTACGAAACCAGGTTGTTTTGAGGGCAATGGCGAGAAGGCATTGCCTTGGATGCAGCGTGTTAAGCAGGAGACAGGCATGTATGTTACCACCGAGGTGGCTAATGCCGAGCATGTGGAACTGGCTCTGAAGTATGGCATTGATATGCTGTGGATTGGAGCACGCACTACTGCCAGTCCGTTTGCCATGCAGGAGATTGCCGATGCACTGAAGGGAGTTGATATTCCTGTGCTGGTTAAAAATCCCGTGAATCCCGACATTGAGTTGTGGATTGGTGGCATGGAGCGACTGAATCAGGCTGGCATCAAACGGTTGGCTGCCATTCATCGTGGATTCAGTAGTAGTGATAAGAAGATTTATCGAAATATCCCCCAGTGGCATATACCTATTGAGCTTCGCCGCCGCATTCCAACTTTACCGCTCTTCTGCGATCCAAGTCACATTGGCGGCAAACGTGAGTTGGTGGCTCCACTTTGCCAGCAGGCCATGGACCTGGGTATGGATGGATTGATCATTGAAAGTCATTGCACACCCGACCTTGCTTGGAGTGATGCCGCACAGCAGGTAACGCCTGATATCCTTGATTATATCTTGAATCTGCTGGTGATCCGTAAAGAGACTTATTCAACCGAGAGCTTGAATGAACTGCGTAAGCAGATTGATGAGTGTGATGATAACCTGATTCAGGAATTGTCGAAGCGTATGCGGGTGGCTCGTGAGATTGGTGTATTCAAGAAAGAGCATAATATGACTGTCTTGCAGACTGGCCGATACAGTGAGATTCTTGATAAACGAGGCTCACAAGGTTCTCTCTGTGGTATCTCGCCCATGTGTGTGCGCAAAATCTTCGAGGCGATTCACGAGGAGAGTGTTCGCCAACAGTTGGAAATTCTAAATATGTGACTATGAGAATATTGATTTTAGGTGCTGGCAAGATGGGCACCTTTCTGACCGATGTGCTGAGCTTTCAGCATGAGACGGCGGTGTTTGATACCGACCCCCAGAAGTTGAGGTTTGTGTATCATACCTACCGCTTTACTACTGTGGATGAAGTGCGGACATTCAATCCCGAGTTGGTAATCAATGCGGTAACGTTGAAATATACATTCGATGCCTTCGACATGGTGCTGCCTGCACTGTCGAAAGATTGCATCATCAGTGACATTGCTTCGGTAAAAACCGGTCTGCAGGAGTATTATGAAAAGAGTGGTTTCCGCTATGTTTCAACTCACCCCATGTTTGGACCAACGTTTGCTTCGCTAAATAACCTGAGCAATGAGAATGCCATCATCATCAAAGAGGGCGATCACTTGGGACGAGTCTTCTTCAAGGATTTGTATCAAAGTTTGCATTTGAACATCTTTGAATACACGTTCGATGAGCATGATGAGACAGTGGCTTATTCGCTGAGCATCCCGTTTGTGTCAACCTTTGTGTTTGCAGCCGTGATGAAGCATCAGAATGCACCAGGTACAACATTCAAGAAGCACATGGCGATTGCCCGTGGGGTGATGAATGAGGATGACTATCTTTTGCAAGAGATTCTGTTCAACCCTCGTACCATGCCGCAGGTGGAGAATATCCGTCGTGAGCTGAAGGAATTGCTGCAGATCTTGAATGACAAGGATGCCGATGGCTTCAAACGTTATCTCACCAAAATACGTGGGAATGTGCTGAATTAATCCCAGCACTCTATCCTATCTGCAATATCAGGGAACTGGGACTTGTGGAACATGGGATCTTGTATGCCTTTCTTCTTTTGGGTGCGATAATCGTCCAAAAGGCGAAAGGCATATTTGCCTAAACAAATGATGGCCACTAAGTTGCAGGTAGCCAGACATGCCATGCATACATCGCCAATGTTCCATACTATGTCTAAACTGGCAACGGCACCAAACAAAACAACAATTCCTGCCGAGAAAATGCGATAAACGTTCAGAATGCTTTTCTTGGGCGTGAGGAAACGGATGTTGGCCTCGCCATAGTAGTAGTTCCCAATGATGCTGCTGAAGGCAAAGAGACATACGGCAATGGCAACGAACACGGGGCCTGCGGTACCCACTTCACTCTGTAATGCATACTGTGTCAAGGCAATGCCATTCAACCCGGTTTCTTGATAACCTCCACTGAGGAGGATGATGAAGGCTGTGCAACTGCACACCAAGAGTGTGTCGGTGAACACACCCAAAGCTTGGATGAGTCCTTGTTTCACGGGATGTGAGGTGTGAGCCGTTGCGGCTACGTTGGGTGCTGATCCTTCGCCAGCTTCATTGCTGAACAGTCCTCGCTTGATGCCAGTCATCATCGTGGCTCCCAAAGTGCCTCCGGCAAATTGCTCGATGCCAAAGGCTCCCAGTACAATTTGTTTCAGAATATCTGGCAAAATGCCGATGTTCATGATTACCACTGTGAGAGCCAACAGGAAGTAGCCAATTGCCATGAGAGGTACCAGCACACTGCTTACCTTTGCAATGCGATGGATTCCTCCAAATACTACGGATAGACCCAGGAATGCTGTGAGGATACCCATCCAAAGGGGACTTATCCCAAAAGCTTGCTGCATGGCACTGCAGATGGTGTTGCTCTGAATGGAGTTGTAAGAAAGGCCAAAGGTGATGCTGATGAGTATGGCAAATAGGGCAGCCATCCATTTCATCCTCATACCTTTTAATATATAATAGGCTGGGCCACCAATGAAGTGGTCCTTGTGTTTTTGCTTGAAGAGCTGAGCCAAGGTGGATTCCACAAATGCCGAAGCTGAGCCAATGAGGGCAATGATCCACATCCAGAAAACAGAGCCTGGTCCACCAATGGCGATGGCAGTGGCGACACCCGCCAAATTGCCTGTTCCTACACGTGTGGCCACTGATACGGCAAAGGCTTGGAATGAAGAGATGTGCTTCTCGCCCATTTTGGTAAATGCTGAGTCGCCAAGCAGGCGAATCATCTCACGCAGCATGCGGAATTGCACAAATCGTGTCTTCCAAGTGAAATAGACTCCACAGCCTATGAGTAATGCCACCAGGAAGTAAGTCCAGATTACATCACTCACAGCCAGTATGTTTTGGTTCAACGAACCATCGGCAGCGAATATTTCAGTCCAGTCGTTTTTCATATCCGTGGTAAAGATAGTGTTTTTATTTGAGATTTCACTTGGGTATTTGCAGGTTTATTTAATAAAAAGAAATGGGAGCACTCGGTTAGTTAAATGCTCCCATTCCTTAAGGTGGATATGAAATTATCCGTATGTCTCAATGAGACGTTTCACAAACTGCATATCACTGAAGTTGATGAAACCGGTGTC
>CACZRQ010000057.1 GCA_902783615.1 uncultured Bacteroidales bacterium
AAGAGTCGCTATAGAAATCAGAAAGACTACCGTATGCCTTCGTCGGTGACAAGAATGTAATGACTGCCTTCAGGTTGGTGGGACACGCCTGGCCTTCCAGTGCATCCACCATCCACTTACCAATAATCTTCTCAGCAATGTCGGACTGTGGGGTGGGGTTGTCGTCGTCCGAACAGGCTGTAAATACGCTTGCGCCGCAAATGAGGGTGGCGGCGAGCACCCAGTTCAAAAACTTTTTCATGAGTCTATTTTTTTATTTCGGAGTCAAAGAAAGTAATAATTTCTCAAACCACCATAACTTGAGATCTTATATGGTCAGTTTTTGCAGATTTTGAAACAAGTTTTGTGAATTTTGAAAGTCGAACTGCCATTTTTTTGAACTCCTTTTCCTGCATTATATAGCTCTCCCTCTGTGTCAGGGGGGGGGTACGGTGAAGCCGGGGAGGGGTACACTATTCATGATGATACGGACTGCCATTGAGGATGCTCATGGCACGATAGAGTTGCTCCACGAAGATGAGGCGGATCATTTGGTGGGAGAAGGTCATCTTGCTTAATGAGAGTTTCTCTTGGGCTACTTCATAAACGGCTGGAGAGAAACCATAGGGACCTCCAATAATGAAAACCAGGCGGCGGTTGGTGGTGTTGAGCTTGCGTTTCATATAGTCGGCAAACTCCAAGGAGCGCATTTCCTTGCCGTGTTCATCGAGCAGTACCACGGTGTCGCCAGGCTGGAGCGACTTCAAAATGAGTTCGCCCTCCTTTTCTTTCTGCTGCTCCTCGCTCAGGTTTTTCGTATTTTTCAGCTCTGGAATCACCTCCAAATCGAAGGAAATGTAGTGCTTGGTGCGCTGCACATACTCGTCAATAGCCTGCACAAAATACTTTTCTACGGTCTTTCCAACCACCAATAAAACTGTTTTCATCTGTTATGCATAAGGATTTCTGCCCCAAAGTTAGCATTATTTCTCGGTTTTTACTATCTTTGCCCTATAATAAATACATTTGTGATATGGAAAAAGAAAGAGAATTGATAGACAGACTCATTGATCTGTCGTTTGCAGAAGATATTGGTGATGGCGACCACACCACGTTATCATGTATTCCTGAAACGGCTATGGGCAAGTCGAAGTTGCTCATCAAGGAAGAAGGTATCTTGGCAGGTGTGGAAGTAGCCAAGGAAGTGTTCCATCGTTTTGATCCAGACTTGAAGGTGACGGTGTTCATCGAAGACGGAACACCAGTGAAACCTGGCGATGTGGCCATGGTGGTGGAGGGCAAGGTGCAGAGCCTGCTCCAGACGGAACGCCTGATGCTGAACATCATGCAGCGTATGAGTGGCATTGCCACCATGACTCACAAGTATCAAGAGCGCTTGAAAGGCACCCATACCCATGTGCTTGATACCCGCAAAACCACCCCAGGTATGCGCATCCTAGAGAAGATGGCAGTGAAGATAGGTGGAGGAATGAACCACCGCATTGGCTTGTTCGACATGATTCTGCTGAAAGACAATCATGTGGATTTTGCCGGCGGCATCGACAAGGCTATTACCCGCGCCAAGGAGTATTGCAAGGCGAAGGGTAAGAACCTGAAGATTGAAATCGAAGTGCGCAACTTTGATGAATTGCAGCAGGTGCTTGATTTAGGTGGTGTTGACCGCATCATGTTCGATAACTTCACTCCAGAGATGACCCGCAAGGCTGTGGAGATGGTGGGTGGCAGGTTTGAAACCGAATCGTCGGGTGGCATCACTTTCGATACCCTGCGTGACTATGCCGAGTGTGGCGTTGACTTCATCTCGGTTGGTGCTTTGACACATTCTGTCAAGGGACTTGACATGAGTTTCAAGGCCTGTTGAAACGACCTACATAGCAGATGGCTGTGTCCTCTTGTGGGGCATAGCCATTATTTGTTAACGCTTTTTAACCAAAATCCTTACCTCCTTTTCCCTTTGCTCACCGTCAAATCAATAGAAAGCATTAGGAAATTGAGCGTAGATGTAAGACGAAAGTTTTGAAAGCCGATGAGTTGAAACTGGTGGAGGGGTGTAGAAAAGGCGATGCGAACGCTCGCAAACAACTATACACTCAATATGCGGAGCAGATGCTGGCCGTTTGCTATCGTTATACGGGTGATATGGAAGATGCGCACGATGTGCTGCACGATGCCTTCATCAAGATTTTCACTCACTTCTCATTTAGGGGAGAAAGTTCGCTGAAAACCTGGATGTACAAGGTGATGAGTACGCAAGCCATCGATTTCATGCGGCAGAAACATACCGATGTCATTACCAGCATGGATGGGGAAGAACTGCCGGATGTGCCTGATATCGATGAGCAAGCTGTGGCTGATGAGGGTAGGGACATTGATGAACAAACGCTCTTGCGAATGGTGGCAGCTTTGCCCGAGGGATGCAGAATGGTGTTCAACCTCTTTGTTTTCGAAGGAAAATCGCACAAAGAGATAGCCGAGTTGCTCCACATTAAGCCTGATACATCGAAATCTCAGTTCCGATATGCGAAAAGTTTATTGACAATGAAGATTAAACAATATGTCGAGCATGAAAGAGAAAGATGAATTGACGGCGTTGTTCCAATCCTTGGGTGATGCGAAGATGCCTGTGAAGGAGGGCTTCTGGGAAGGTTTGGAAAAAGATCTCGCGGCTGTTATGGCCCAGGCAGAGGCTGTAACACCTCCTGCCAAACGGGCTGTACTTCGACCTATCTACCGCAAATGGGTGGCAGCTGCTTCTGTGCTTCTGGTTGTGGCAGCTGGTTCTATCGCCTTTTGGTCATTGAACTCTCAAGAACAAGAGATTCAACAGGCATTCAATGAAATTGTGGCGAATGTTGATGCCCCTGACGTGGAAGACATCTCCAACCCAGCTACACCAATTATATATAATAATAGTGGGAATAATGCTCAATCATCAATCGTTAATCGTCAATTGTCAATTGTTAATGGTCAATCTTCAATTGTCAGTGGCTTGATTCCTGCTTCTTTGGGTGACCAAGAAAACACAGAAGAAGAGGATGATGGTGACGAACTGGTGCCATTTGAAGTGACCTTCCAGATTATTGAGCAAGGCTATATCAGGGGAGGCAATCCGCAAAAAGGATTGGTCAATGCTTCAAATGGGGATCTGGTAAGTGCTGAGGGTGAGACTGCTACAACAGCAGTTGCGGATGCTAAGGAGTCGAAGTGGGCTTTGAAGCCTGCTGTGGGTACAGCTATCCCGAAGGGCAAGTACAATATGCCATTGATTGCTGGCATGACTCTTGAACGTAAGTTGAACAAGACCTTAGCCGTGGAGGCTGGGTTGCTGTATAATTATCTGCCTGTGCACGATGATGAGAATCAGTCGTCGTTGTCGCTGCCTGTGAAGCTGGATGTAAACCTTGCAGAAGGGAAGAAAGTGGATTTGTATGCTACCGTAGGTGGCATGGCAGAAAAACTGTTGGGAAAATCATTCAGTGAAGAACCTGTTCAATTGGCTGCTACTGCCGGCTTGGGAGTTCGCTATAAGTTGAACGACAACCTTGCCATTTATGCGGAGCCTTCTGTCTCGCATTACTTTGATACCGATGGTTCCACCAAAACCTTGAGGACAGAGCAGGCTGTGAATGTAAACCTGTTGTGCGGTGTGCGCATGAGTTATTAACCTCTTTAAATCCACAGAATTATGAGAACGAAGATGCAAAACTGGTTGTCATTGATGCTGATGGCGTTGGCACTGACATGGGTTTCCTGCTCCGACGAGACGTTGGATATGCAGAATCCCGATGTGGATTTGTTTGTCAAAATGCTGAAGTCGGGTACTTTGACTGTAAATGAAGAAACTGGCATGGTTTCGATGCCTAATTTCACTACGGATGATATAGAAGGACTGTTGCGTTATGCAGAAGACCTGACCGAGATATCTTCATTCCCACTGGCTCCCGTTTCTTACCTGGCTGGTGGAAAGCCCCGATTGGGTGAGTGCATTCTGTGGATGGTGGAGTCAATACGTTTGGGTACAAATGCCTCACTTGGCTGCCGCATGGTACACAAAGATGCTGTGAATTATGAGGGCATCTATTTCCTGAACGATGATGAACTGCTTGATGCAGCTGCACATTATCGCAGGTGGTGGAACAAGGTGAATCATGAAGGAGGCTTGTCGGTAATCGATTCTTCGGGCAATGAGCCATTGTCGGGCTCTGATTATAGATGGTGGTGATAAATCCTTGATTTTGATGAAAAAGCGATTGTTTTTGATGCTGTCGGTCATGATGGCATGGGGTGTTGTATGCGCTCAGGATTGGACAGAGACCGATTCTCTTCGCCTGGATCAGTTGCTCAGGACGGATGGAGAGATCAAGCTCAATCCCCGTGCGTTGGAGGAATTGAGAGAGAATGGCTTTGTGGGGACTCAGGCTGTAGTGTCAGAGAAACCTTGGCTGGAGTTCGATTTCACGATGCCTGTGCTCAAACTTCCCAAGCGACCAGAACCGATGATCAGTTTCAACTTGCCTCCTTTTACACCTGTGTCCAATGGGGTTACCTTAACAGGCGATTTAGCCTATCATCTCACCAAGTACTTTACCCGAGAATATTGGGACTTCAGAAATAAGCGGAATAAGAAAAAAACGCTGGAAGTGCTGAAAAACTACGATGCAGCAATGCCAGAAAGTTTGCAGAGTGAAAAATAATTCGTATCTTGCGGCCTCAAAACAAAAACATTGAGTAACATGAATAGAATAACTTCTCTTTTCGGAATAGAGCATCCTGTGATTGCAGGAGGTATGGCGTGGTGTAGCGGTTGGCGTTTAGCTGCTGCGGTAAGTAATGCTGGAGGATTGGGCTTAATTGGTGCAGGCTCCATGACTCCAGAGTTGTTGAAAGAACATATAGAAAAATGCCAAGCAGCAACAGATAAACCTTTTGGCGTGAATGTGCCCTTGATGAAGCCTGGCGTGGAGGATATGATGAATATCATTGCCGAGACTGGCGTGAAGGTGGTGTTTACTTCTGCTGGTAGTCCGAAGAAGTGGACAGGCTGGCTCAAGGAACGTGGCATCACAGTGGTGCATGTGGTATCTTCTTCTAAGTTTGCCAAGAAATGCGAGGATGCCGGTGTGGATGCTGTGGTGGCAGAGGGCTTCGAGGCTGGTGGCCATAACGGGCGTGAGGAAACCACTACGATGTGTTTGATTCCTGCGGTTCGTAAAGCCACAACGCTTCCTTTGATTGCCGCAGGTGGCATTGGCAATGGCCCTTCTATGTTGGCAGCATACGCTTTAGGCGCTGAGGGTGTGCAGATTGGCACTCGCTTCGCGCTCACAGTTGAGAGCTCTGCCAGCGAAGCATACAAGAATTTCTGCCTGAACTTGGATGAGGGCGATACGATGCTGATCTTGAAGAAGCTTTCTCCAACGCGCATGGCTAAGAACCCATATCGTGAACAGCTTGATAAGGCTGAGGCTGAGGGAGCTACGGCCGAACAGTTACTTGAAATCATTGGTGCTGGTCGTAACCGCATGGGTATCTTTGAAGGCGACCTTGAGAATGGTGAAGTCGAGATCGGCCAGAATGCCTCACAGTTCAAGGGCAAAGGCATTCAGACGGTAGCTGAGGTGATGACTGAGATGCTGAAGGAGTATCAAGAGGCTAAAGAGCAGCTCTATTCCGTTTAAGCAATTTGCTGAGGCGCAATTCCAATAATGAATATGGAGAATAGCCTTCTGTCAGGACGTCCATTTCCCCATTCTCTTCATAGATGAGGGTGGGGTAATGCTCTGCATGTTTCTCGGCAAAGAGAAAAGCCTGATGAGTGTGGTGCTGCACTTCGTCGGAAGAGAAGTGCTGGAAAAACAGCTGTTTATCGATGCCTAACTTCTCACAAATCTCTAAATAGATGGTTTGCTCGTTCAAATCCTTGCCCTCGTGGAAACGGGCATGCAGCACCTCGTGGGCAAAATGAAGAGTCAGTTGTGGGGCTGCCATTCGGCAAGCCATGATGGCACGACTGGGTATTTCGCTGTCAAGCACCATTTCCTTTTCCTGTAGTGATGCTTCGTATGCTTTCCCAAATGGTTTGCCTGTTTCTTTGGCTATACTGGCGTTGCTGCGTTTGATGGCAAAAGCATTCTCGGGCGATTGTTTCTGAACAAATTCGCCAGCCAACATGCCAGCAGGAATCACCTCGAAAGGCAATTTGCCTTCAAGGGTATTGAACAACTGCATGATGTGGTCGCTGGTACCATAACACCATTTGCAGTAAGGATCCATAATATAAAGTATCTTCATGGAAAACAAAGCAAGGGGGCTTGCCCCCTTGCATTTATTAAGTTCATAATAC
Organism: uncultured Bacteroidales bacterium; assembly: GCA_902783615.1. GTDB lineage: Bacteria > Bacteroidota > Bacteroidia > Bacteroidales > Bacteroidaceae > Bacteroides. The sequence goes on from CACZRQ010000057.1 coordinate 6,344, forward strand.
GTTAGTCCAGTCTGCGCGCACCGTCTCCGATGACCACATCGTAGATCTTGCAGCGTTTGCCAAACACCTCGAAATAGCGCTTACGCACTTCACTTACGAAGGTGCTGTAAAGCTCTTCTTTTATCAGGTTGATGGTGCAACCGCCAAAGCCACCACCCATGACGCGTGACCCTGTTACTCCGCAGTCGAATGCTACATCGTTGAGGAAGTCGAGTTCATCGCAGCTCACCTCATACAACTTGCTCATGCCTTGGTGAGTCTCATACATCTTCTCACCAACGGTTTCGTAGTCGCCTTTCTCTAAAGCATCGCAAACATCCAGCACACGCTGAATCTCTTCAATCACATACTCAGCGCGCATGTAGTCTTCTTCTGATACTTCGTCTTTTACCTCTGCCAGCATGTCCTTGGTAGCATCACGCAGGAACTTAACATCAGGATATTTCTTCTGCAAGGCAGCTACTACGTTTTCGCAGCTCTCACGACGTTTGTTATAGGCAGAAGAGGCAAGTTCGTGCTTAACGACGCTATCCACCAATACCAGACGATAGCCTTGAGGGTTGAATGGATAATACTTGTACTCCATTGAGCGACAGTCTAAGCGCATCAAATGGTTTTTCTGTCCAAATACTGATGCAAACTGATCCATGATGCCGCATTTCACGCCGCAATAGTTGTGCTCGGTAGCCTGTCCGACCCTTGCCAGTTCGAACTTATCAATCTTGTTGTCGCCAAACAAATCGTTGAGAGCATAAGCGTATGTACTTTCCAAAGCAGCTGAAGATGACAGGCCTGCACCCCAAGGTACATCGCCTGCGTATGCTGTGTTGAAGCCTTTCACGTCAACACCACGTTTGATCATCTCACGACATACACCGAACAAGTATTTTGCCCAAGAGGTTCTTGGAGCATCTTCTTCGTTCAGACCAAACTCTACATAGTCCTTTTGTTCAATGCAATATACCTTTACTTTATCAGTTCCGTTAGGTCTGATTTCGGCAATGATGCTTTTGTCAATCGCTCCTGGAAATACGAAGCCACCATTATAATCGGTGTGCTCACCAATCAGATTGACACGTCCTGGTGAAGTATAAACGGCTCCTGTCAGTCCATCGAAATGCTTGATGAAGCGACTTCTAACGTATTCTATTTCCATGGTTTTATACTATTTTGGATAGGGATGCGCAATCAGCGCATCCCTATAAGTTAGCAAAATTAATCTACCTTGATGTCCTTATTCACGTTCTTGCTACCGATCAGTGCGTAGAAGATCATGTATGCCAGAACGGCTACAACGATAAAGTAGCTGATGCGCAGAGAACCAATGGTGTCGCTCACGATAGAGTTCTGAATCAGAGGCAGGATACCGCCACCAACCACCATCATCATGAAGATACCAGAAGCCTTCTCTGTATATTTACCCAAACCTTCAGTTGCCAGGTTGAAGATGCAACCCCACATGATTGAGGTGCAGAGACCCATCAGCACCAGGAATACGGTGAACAGAGGCACGTTGTTAACTGCGAAAGTACCGTTGCTGAAACCAACCATTGATACACCAGTAGTTTCAGGAACAAACATTGAGATGAGTACCAGGACGATACCAACACAAGAAACGGTAAGCAACTGGGTGCGGCTTGAAACCTTGCCTGAAATGAAACCAGAAGTCAGACGACCAACCAGCATCAGCAACCAGTACAAACCAGTCATACCACCAATAATGGCAGCAGCGTTGGCAGCGTTAGCAGAATCGAATGCTGTGAAGTTTTCAGCTTTGCTCAAGAAGTTACCGAAAGTGTTAGGGATACCAACTTCCATACCTACATAGCAGAAGATAGCTACTGCACCCAGGATGAAGTGACGGAAGCTCCAAGGACTGTGTTCGTCCTTAACGGCAGCAACCTCAACTTTCTGCTGGCGTGGCTCGTGAATCTTAGCCAAATAGATAACGATGAATGCAACAACGAAGATAGCGATAGCGCCAAACAACATTGGGCTAACGTCGGTAATCTTTGTGCTCTTGGTGATTGAACCAACGTATGCACCTACCATGATAGGAGCGATGGTTCCTGCGAATGAGTTGCAAGCGCCACCCAACTGCAGCAGCTGGTTACCCTTGGTACCACCACCACCGATGAGGTTCAGCATGGGGTTCACCACAGTGTTCAGCATACAAACGCACAGACCGCAAACGAATGCGCCCAGCAAATAAACGCTGAAACCTGTTACACCTGCACTGAAACCAGAAGCATACTGAATCAGCAAACCTACAATACCTACTGCGATAGCGATCAACGCTGTTTTCTTGTAACCCACCTTAGTCAGCATGTTACCAGCTGGAATACCCATGAACAGGTACGCCAAGAAGTTCATGAAGTTACCCATGAAACCCAGTGCAGGGTTATTACCCACTGCATCGTCCATAGTCCAAATGTTACCTACTGGCGCAGCCATGTTGGTTACGAAAGCAATCATCGCGAAGAGGAAGAACATGGTAATAATGGCTACCATGCTACCACTTTTTTTCTGTTCTTGTGACATAGTTCTTTAATTTTTTAAAGTTATTAATATTGTTAATTATATATTTCTCAATCGATTACATCAAACACATAGGCTGTTGCCTGATAATAGGTCTCTTTCGGCCTGAGTCTGGTAGAAGGGAAATACGGCCTGTTTGGAGAGTCTGGGAAGTGCTGTGCCTCGAAGCAGATGGCGCTTCGGGCAGGGAAGGTTGCACCATGGGCTCCTTCAAAGCCATTCAGCCAGTTGCCGGTATAGAGCTGTACGCCAGGCTCGGTAGTAAATACTGTCATGCGTCGTCCACTCACTGGATCGGTGCAAGTGGCAGCCTCGGCAAACTCCTCCACCTCTTGTTTGTTCAGCACATAGCAATGGTCATAACCTGTGCCGTTCTTCAATTGCTCGAAAGGTTCGTCAATGCGTTCTCCCACACGATGAGGTGTGCGGAAATCCATCGGGGTGCCTTCCACTTTCAGTATCTCACCTGTTGGGATAGAGTCCTGGTCAATAGGCAGATAGAAGTCAGCGTTGATAGTCACAACATGATCCAAGATTGTTGGGGTAGGGTTATCAATACCTCGCAGGTTGAAAAAACCGTGGTTTGTCAGGTTGAGTACGGTCTCCTTGTCGGTTGTGGCGTTATACGAGATATATAAGCCGTTATGGTTGTCGGCCAATTCGTACATCATATTCACCGTCAGCTTCCCGGGGAATCCTTCTTCACCATCTTCCGACACATATTTGAATACAATCTTTGTGTCATTGGCCATCACCACATCCCACACACGTGTGTGGAATCCTGTGGGACCGCCATGTAGGGTATAAGATCCTCTGGAGAGATCCAGCTGATAATCCTGCAGGCCTAACACAAAATGTCCTTGAGCAATGCGGTTGCCATATCGGCCGATGGTCGTTCCGAGAAATGGTTCCGGACTGTCGATGACATGTTGGATAGAATCGTGGCTCTGCACCACATTAGCATAAACACCCTCTTTATCGGGTACCATGATGGAGAGTATCGCGCAACCATAGTTGGTTACGGCTACCTCCATACCTAAGGGATTTTTGAGTATGTACAGGTCTGTTTCCTTGCCCTGTACGGTGGCTTGAAAGTCTTCTCGCCTCAAGCCAGAGCGGTTATTTTCATCAAAAATAGTGTTCGTCATAGTACACCTAATTTAATTATTATGCAAATAAAGCCATTTTCTTTTACACTAACAAATATTGTCTGCATTTTTTCGTATCTTTGTGCCCGAAAACAATAAACTATTAGGATTAAGATGATGTATCCATTGAAATTTGCCCCCATTTTCAAGCAAACCATCTGGGGTGGGGATAAGATAAATCAATTGAAACGAATCTCCAATGGCTTGCCGTCAGTGGGTGAGAGTTGGGAGATTTCTGCAGTTGAGGGTGCAGAGTCTGTGGTAGTCAATGGAGCTTACAAAGGCTACACTTTGCCTCGTCTGATCAAGCTGCTGAAAGAGGATTTGGTGGGTTCCGACAATTATGCCCGTTTCGGCAACAAGTTCCCCTTGCTGGTGAAGTTCATTGATGCGCACGACGATCTCTCCGTACAGGTTCATCCCGACGATAGTCTGGCGATGAAGCGCCATCACTCTTTGGGAAAGACTGAAATGTGGTATGTGCTGCAAGCCGACGTTGATGCCAAGCTCATTGCAGGTTTCTCTCGTAAGATCAATCCCCAGCAATATCGTGAAATGGTGGCCGATGGTTCGTTTACCGATGCCTTGCAGTCCTATCATGTGAAAGAGGGAGATGTTTATTACATCCCAGCTGGTAGAGTGCACAGTTTAGGCAAGGGAACTATGGTGGTCGAGGTGCAGGAAACCTCTGATGTTACCTATCGCATTTTCGATTATAACCGCAAGGATAAAGACGGCAACACACGAACGCTTCACGTGGCTCAAGCTGCTGATGCCATCGATTTTGAGGATATAGCCGGTGAGGCAAAGATAGGCTATCAAATAGTTGATAATGAACCGATAGAACTGGTGTCTTCGCCCAGGTTCATCACCTCTGTCTATCACCTCACAGAAACAATTGAATGTGATTATACCGACTTGGATTCTTTCGTGATATTAGTCTGCACTGCAGGCTCGTGCCAGATTGTGGATGGTGAAACTGTTGAAACCATGTTGGCTGGAGAATCAATCTTGCTAGCGGCCACCACGCATGAAATCAAACTGGTGCCCGATGGTGAAGCAACCCTCTTGGAAGTATATACATAAAACATAAAGGCGACTCATTCGAGCCGCCTTTATACTACTGATTATTAATCAATCTTTTTACACAATACCCTGTGCCATCATAGCCTTGGCTACCTTCATGAAGCCAGCGATGTTAGCACCCTTCACATAGTTGATGTAACCATCAGGCTCTGTGCCATACTTCACACAAGCTGCGTGGATAGACTCCATGATCCAGTGCAACTTAGCGTCCACTTCCTCTGCACTCCATGCTAAGTGCTGTGCGTTCTGGGTCATCTCCAAACCAGATACTGATACACCACCTGCGTTAGAAGCCTTACCAGGAGTATAGAGAATCTTAGCTTCCTGGAATACCTTCACTGCTTCTGGAGTAGATGGCATGTTAGCACCCTCAGAAACGGCAATCACACCGTTAGCAATCAACTTGCGAGCATCATCGCCGTTGATTTCGTTCTGCGTAGCGCAAGGAGTAGCGATGTCGGCTTTCTCACCCCAAGGACGAGCACCTGCCACATACTTCACACCTGGATACTGTTCTGCATATTCGCGGATGCGGCCACGATACAGGTTCTTCAGCTCCATGATGTAGTCCAATTTCTCGCGGTCGATGCCATCTGGGTCATAGACATAACCGTCAGAATCGCTCATTGTCATTACCTTACCACCCAGTTGCAGAATCTTCTCAGCTGTGTACTGAGCCACATTACCAGAACCAGAAACTAATACCTTCTTACCTTCCAATGTCTCGCCACGAGTCTTCAGCATCTCTACCAGGAAGTAGATGTTACCATAACCGGTAGCCTCTGGACGAACCAATGAACCACCAAACTCCAAGCCCTTGCCAGTGAATGTACCGCTGAAATCGCGAGTCAGCTTCTTGTACATACCGAACATGTAGCCAACCTCACGGCCACCAACACCGATGTCGCCTGCTGGAACATCCAGTTCAGGACCTACATGGCGATGCAACTCCAGCATGAATGCCTGGCAGAAACGCATCACCTCAGCGGCTGACTTGCCACGTGGAGAGAAGTCGGAACCACCCTTGGCACCACCCATTGGGAGAGTGGTCAGAGAGTTCTTGAAGGTCTGCTCGAAAGCCAAGAACTTGAGGATACCCAAGTTAACGGACTTGTGGAAGCGGATACCACCCTTGTAAGGGCCAATGGCATTGTTGTGCTGGATACGGTAGCCCATGTTGGTCTGGATGTTACCGTTGTCGTCCATCCAAGTGACACGGAACTGATAAACACGATCCGGAATGCAGAGGCGCTCGATGAGGTTGACCTTGTCGAACTCAGGATGCTTGTTGTACTCCTCCTCGATGGTGCCGAGGACCTCTTCTACTGCCTGATGATACTCTGGCTCGTTAGGGAATCTCTGCTTCAGATTCTCAAGAACTTTCTTTGCGTCCATGATTGAATTGTTTTTGGATTAAAGAACTATATACATTAAAAATTAACTAATATGCGTCTTGGTTTCAAATTCGCGGTGCAAAGATATGACTTTTTTCAACAACTACCAAATATTTTTATAACTTTTTTACGTTAAATCGCAAAAAAAGTAGAAAATTGCCTAATTTTCGGTATTTTTATAACATTTTGCTTGAATTTA
>CACZRQ010000058.1 GCA_902783615.1 uncultured Bacteroidales bacterium
AACTTCAACTCTCTGTCAATGACAATGCGCAAAGGTTGAGGGCCACTCCAACTCCTTACGCTCAACGAGGGATTGTCGAGAAGGGCTGTTCGAGTGCCCACCAATATGGCCTGATGTTCTGCACGCCGCTTATGAGCCACCAATTGCGTCAAAAGTGATGAAAGTTTCACAGGTTCGCCACTCTCACGCTCCACATCAATGAAACCATCGGCCGACTGTGCCCATTTCAGCGTGACAAAAGGCCGATGCTTCAGTTGTACGGTAAAAAAAGCTTTGTTGAGGGCTATGCACTCTTCTTCCAGTACTCCCACAACCACCTCACAGCCTGCATCTTGCAATATCTTGATACCTTTACCAGCTACCTGACTGAATGGGTCTTTGCAGCCAATCACCACCTTGGGAATCTGTTTGTCCACAATCAGGTTGGCACAAGGAGGGGTTTTACCATAATGGGCACAAGGTTCCAAACTTACATACAGAGTGCTACGCTTCAACAAACCCTCGTCTTTTACGCTTCCAATGGCATGCACCTCGGCATGAGCCTCCCCACACTTGGCATGATAGCCTTCGCCAATGATGCGTCCATCGCACACAACCACAGCACCCACCATAGGATTGGGAGCAGCACCCAAACGTCCGTTTTTGGCCAACTGGATGCATCTTTGCATATATTTTTCGTCATTCGTCATCGCTATTCCTATTTTTTTCCGTACTTTTGGCAAGTAAAACATGGATACCATTGCCTACATACGCCAAACCTTGCTGCCGCTCTACGGGAAGGAAGAAACCGCAGCCTTGACCCGCATCATCTGTCAAGAGATGCTGGGGCAGTCAGCCACCGACTTTTTCCTCGGCAAAGATATAGAATTATCAGCAAATCAGAAAACTTTTCTGCAATCTATCCTCGAAAGGCTGCAGGATTTCGAACCAATCCAGTATATTCAGCAGCAGGCTCCATTCATGGGCCACAGGTTTTATGTAGCACCAGGGGTGCTAATTCCCCGTCCTGAAACAGAAGAGTTGGTGCAGAAGTTGCTCGATTTGCTGCCTGCACATGCTCAAGTGCTTGACATCGGGACAGGTTCGGGATGCATCGCCATCTCGCTCTCTTTGGCCTTATCAGATGCAAAGGTGTGGGCATGCGATATCTCTGAGAAGGCATTGGCCATTGCCAGACATAACAACGACCTGCTGATAGGCAATGTATCTTTCTTTCAAACAGATATAATGACCTACCAACCTGAGTCAATATTCTGTAAAACCTTCGATGCCATTGTGAGCAACCCTCCTTATGTAACAAGGAGTGAAGCTCAGCAAATGGAGCCGAATGTGCTACGTTATGAGCCTCACGAAGCCCTGTTTGTTGATGACAACGACCCTTTACTGTTCTATCGCTGTATAGCATCTTTGGGAACCACCATGCTGAAACAGGGTGGTCTGCTGGCTTTCGAAATCAACCGAGCCTATGGACAGGAGATGAAGCAGCTACTTGAGCATCAAGGATATCGAGACGTCAGCATTCAGCAAGACCTATTCGGAAATGATCGCTTTGTGTTTGGAACGATTGGCGATTGATAATTAACGTATAAAAAACTTTATAAGCAGAAAACATGAAACCATTAAGTTGTACCGAAGCTTTGGCAAAGGCAGCTGCCTACTGTGCAAAAGGTGAGCACTGCCGGGCCGACATTCGCGAGAAGCTCTTCCAATGGGGCTTTGAAGGCAATGCCGACACCATCGTTGGCACCCTTGTGCAGCAGGACTTCATCAATGAAGTACGCTACACCCGTGCCTTCATCCACGATAAATACCACTTCGCCAAATGGGGTCGCATCAAGATAGAGCAAGCCCTCCGCATGAAGCAGATTGATGCCGAAACCATCCATCAACTGATTGACGAAGTGATCGACAACGATGAATATACCCAGAACCTTCGCGAGCTGCTGCAACAGAAACGCAAATCTATGAAAGGCGATGATGATTACCAGCTGAAAAGCAAACTCGTGCGCTTTGCCCTGCAGCGAGGCTACACCTACGAAGAAGTGTTTTGCAACATAGATAACTGAAAAATGCATCAATCCATTCGTGATTCTCATTCTTTTTCCTTATTTTTGCATCTGATTTTTTAGAAAACAAATAAGTATTATGAAGACATTAGAGAGATTGTTCGCTGAGAAGCTCTTGAAGATTAAAGCGATTAAGTTGCAGCCAGCCAACCCATTCACTTGGGCATCAGGCTGGAAATCACCGTTTTATTGCGACAACCGCAAGACATTGTCTTATCCGGCACTACGCAGTTTCGTGAAGTATGAGATTACTCGTCTCATCCTCGAGCACTTTCCACAGGCCGACGCCATTGCTGGTGTGGCTACTGGCGCCATCGCCCAGGGAGCTTTGGTAGCCGATGCCCTGAACCTTCCATTCGTATATGTACGCTCGAAACCGAAAGATCATGGATTGGAAAACCTCATCGAAGGCGAGCTGCGTCCAGGCATGAAGGTGGTGGTTGTGGAAGACCTCATCTCAACAGGCGGCAGCAGCTTGAAGGCTGTTGAGGCTATCCGTCGCGATGGATGCGAGGTGATCGGCATGGTAGCCAGCTATACTTATGGATTTCCTGTGGCTGTAAAAGCTTTCAAGGAGGCTAAAGTGCAATTGGTTACCCTTACCAACTACGATGCCGTGATTGATACCGCCCTCAAGACGGGCTATATCGAAGAGAAAGATATTCCTACCCTCAACGACTGGCGTAAAGACCCTGCTCATTGGGGTGATGAACTGAAATAAACATGTAAGTATATGAGTACCACGAATTTTGAAAGCGACAGCAAGATCATTGAAGCACCTCAACGCAAGGTTTTTGAGAAGCTGTCTGATGCCGACAATCTGGAGAAACTGAAAGAACGCATCCCTGCCGACAAGCTGGATAACATCAGCCTCGACAATGGTATGCTCACATTCAAGACACCGATGGGCTCCGTATCTATGCAGATCAAGGACAAAGAACCTTTCCACAGTGTGACCTACGGAACAGTACAGTCGCCCATTCCGTTCGACATCCGCATGGAGCTGATTCCCAAAGGCCCAGAGGCTTGCGAGATGAAGCTTATTGCCAGTCTGCAACTCAATGCATTTATGCTGGGAATGGTGCAGAAACCCATTTGCGATGGTTTGAACCGCATTGTTGAAGCCCTCGCACAAGTGCCGTATTAATCGTTGAAAGTTGATTGTGGTCAATTGAAATGAAACTTTGGGAAAAATCTACACAGATAGATAAAGAGATAGAGCGATTCACTGTTGGCAGAGACCGAGAAATGGATCTCTATCTGGCTCCGTACGATGTACTGGGCAGCATGGCTCACATCACCATGCTCGAAAGTATAGGCCTGCTCACTAAAGACGAGTTGAAGGTGCTGCTGCAGGAGCTGAAAAAAATATACGAAATAGCAGTCGAAGGCAAGTTTGTGATTGAAGAAGGCATAGAAGACGTGCATTCGCAAGTGGAACTGATGCTTACCAGAACCTTAGGCGACATCGGCAAGAAAATCCACAGCGGACGTTCACGAAACGACCAAGTACTGGTCGATTTGAAGCTCTTCACCCGTGCTCAGCTACAGGAAGTGGCCGAGCTTACTCAACAGCTGTTCAACACCCTTATCGAGCAAAGCAACCGATATAAGGATGTTTTGATGCCTGGCTACACCCATCTTCAAATCGCCATGCCATCGTCATTTGGCTTATGGTTAGGCGCTTACGCCGAGAGCTTAGTGGATGACATGACTATGTTGCAGGCTGCCTACCGTACCGTGAACCGCAATCCGTTGGGCTCGGCTGCTGGCTATGGTTCGTCGTTTCCCCTGAATCGCACCATGACCACCCAGCTGTTGGGTTTCGACTCGATGGACTACAACGTGGTGTATGCCCAGATGGGTCGAGGCAAGATGGAGCGCAACGTATCATTTGCCATCGCCAGCCTGGCAGGCACCATTGCCAAACTGGCCTTCGACGCTTGCCTGTTCAATAGCCAGAACTTTGGCTTTGTGAAGCTGCCCGACGAGTGCACCACAGGCTCCAGCATCATGCCACACAAGAAGAACCCCGATGTGTTCGAGCTCACCAGAGCCAAGTGCAACAAGCTGCAGGCCTTGCCACAACAGATGATGCTCATCAGCAACAACCTACCCAGTGGCTATTTCCGTGACTATCAGATACTCAAGGAAGTGTTCCTTCCTGCGTTTGACGAACTGAAAGATTGCCTCCGCATGACGGACTATATCATCTCTCGCCTCACAGTGAACACCCACATACTGGACGATTCACGCTATCAGCCCATCTTCACCGTTGAGCGTGTCAACGAGCTGGTGCTGCAGGGCGTACCATTCCGAGATGCCTACAAGCAAGTGGGTTTGGAGTTCGAGGCAGGACAGTTCCATCATGCTCAGGAGGTGCACCACACCCATGAGGGCAGTATCGGCAACTTGTGCAATGCCGAAATCACCACACTGATGCAGCAAGAGATGGCCAAATTCAACTTCCAGCAGGTGGAGAAAGCCCAGCAACAGCTGTTAGGTGATTAAAAAAGTTGCGGATATTTTTTGCAGATTGAAAAATACCGACTATCTTTGCACCGCAATATTACATCGAATATACCAATGGCTGCCCGGATGGTGGAATCGGTAGACACGAGGGACTTAAAATCCCTTGGCTATTGCAGCTGTGTGGGTTCAAGTCCCACTCCGG
>CACZRQ010000059.1 GCA_902783615.1 uncultured Bacteroidales bacterium
CCTCTTCCCATCCCGAACAGAGAAGTTAAGCCCGGTCACGCCGATGGTACTGCCCACAAGGTGGGAGAGTAGGTAGCCGCCGTCTTTGATGAGAAGCGGTCTTTGGGATCTACCTGAAGACCGCTTTTTTACATATTATTAGGCAATTAATAAATATTTTTAGACATAAAAGCATATTATATACAGAATATTTTGTAACTTTGCAGCTCGAATTGTTTATGTGAAGAAATGGGTAAGTTAGAGAAATATGATATTGACTTGAAAACCATGGAGGTGGATGAAAAAGAATTCACCTATTCTCTTGATGACGATTTCTTTGCTGCGTTAGAAACTCAAGATATAAAACGTGGCCAAGTAGAGGCTTGTGTTCATGTGAAGAAACTGGCTGGCTCATTTGAGTTGAATTTGCATATCAATGGGCAGATTATCATACAATGCGACAGATGTCTGGATGACATGATACAACCAGTGGAAGCTAGCAATAAGTTGTTTGTAAAGTTTGGCCCAGCTTATCTTGACGAAGGCGATGATTTGATAATTGTTCAAGAGGAAAAAGGAACTGTGAATGTAGCTTGGTTCCTCTATGAAATCATTGCGTTGTCTATACCAATTCAACATACCCATGCTTCAGGAGAATGTAATGAAGAGATGATGAGAATCCTGAAAGAACATTCGGGACAATTTATGGAAGATGAAACTGGTGAATCGAATGAGGGTAATGATGTCGATCCCAGGTGGAATGATTTGAAGAAATTATTAAATAACAATTAAAAACATAAGAAAATGGCACATCCTAAGAGAAGACAGTCTAACACTAGAACTGCTAAGAGAAGAACTCATGATGTAGCAGTTGCTCCTACATTGGCAATATGCCCTAACTGTGGCGAGTGGCATGTATATCACACTGTATGTCCAGCATGTGGATATTACCGTGGTAAGTTGGCAGTTGAAAAAGAGGCTGCCGTTTAATCGGTGGTTCTATTATGAATTAGGCAGGTATAGCAGGAAAGGTTTGCCCAATTGAGCAAGCCTTTTCGCTTACCTTTGTTTAACTCAATCTATAGAACTTAATTATGGAGAAGATTAATGCTGTTATCACAGGACTTGCTGGCTATGTTCCTGATTATATCTTGACCAACGATGAGTTGTCAAAGATGGTTGATACCAATGATGAATGGATTATGTCTCATGTGGGTATCAAGGAACGTCATATCCTTAAAGAAGAAGGATTAGGTAGTGGATACATGGCTCGTAAGGCTTGTAGAAAACTGATAAGAGAAACAGAGACGAATCCAGATGATATAGATTTGTTGGTGGTTGCTACCACTACGCCAGACTATCATTTTCCATCAACAGCTTCCATTCTTTGTGAGAAGTTAGGGCTTAAAAATGCTTTTGCTTTCGACATGGAAGCTGCTTGTAGTGGTTTCCTCTATGCTTTGGAAATAGGCGCAAGTTTCATCCGTTCTGGGCGATATAAGAAAGTGCTTATCGTCGCAGCGGAGAAGTTGTCTTGCATGGTTAATTATAACGACCGCAACACATGTCCTTTGTTCGGAGACGGTGCAGCAGCTTGCTTCTTAGAGCCTACTACTGAAGAAATTGGCGTAATTGACTCATACTTGCGTACAGATGGTCTTGGCTTACCTTCCTTGCACATGAAAGCTGGCGGTTCTGTTTGTCCTCCTTCTTATTTTACGGTTGACAACCAGATGCATTATATCTATCAGGATGGTCGTCCCGTATTCAAGCATGCTGTTACAGACATGACTTTGGCATGTAACAAGGTGATAGAAAACAACGGTTTGACCAAAGATGATATTAAATGGATAGTCCCCCATCAGGCAAACATGCGTATCATTGAGTCAGTTACTCATATGTTACAGGTTCCGAAGGAGAAAGTTCTTGTAAACATAGAACATTATGGCAATACAAGTGCAGTGTCTGTTCCTTTGTGTTTGATGGACTATGAACATATTCTGAAGAAAGGTGACAAGCTGATTCTTACCACTTTCGGAGCAGGATATTCATGGGGCGCTATTTATCTGATTTGGGGTTATGACGGACAGGAGCGTTTGGACAAGATTAACCACACTGAGATAAAGAAGTAAAGTAAATGACTATAGATGAAAAGCGCATCATATTTATACATACGATGCGCTTTTTTGTCCAGATTTATAAAGGTTTATGCATAAAGCAGGTTTTGTAAATATTGTTGGAAATCCAAATGTGGGTAAGTCCACATTGATGAATGCCTTGTTAGGGGAACGTATTTCTATCGCTACTTTCAAGGCTCAAACCACACGTCATCGTATCATGGGTATCTACAATACTGATGACATGCAGATTGTGTTCTCTGATACACCTGGTGTCTTGAAGCCTGCATATAAGTTGCAGGAGTCCATGTTGGAATTTTCCAATTCTGCCTTGACTGATGCCGATGTGCTGCTTTATGTAACTGATGTGATTGAAAAAGCCGAGAAGAACAATGACTTTATCGAGAAGGTTAGCAATTTAGATGTACCTGTCATTGTGCTGATTAACAAGATAGACTTGAGTGATCAGGTAAAACTTGAACAATTGGTTGAAGCTTGGCATGCAGTTCTTCCCAAGGCTGAAATCATTCCTATTTCTGCATCTAATAAATTTAACGTTGATGTAGTTCTGCGGAGGGTGAAAGAATTGATGCCTGATTCTCCTCCATATTTTGATAAGGATCAGTGGACAGATAAGCCTGCCCGATTCTTTGTGTCGGAGATATTGCGTGAGAAGATACTGCTGTATTATGATAAAGAAATTCCTTATTCGGTAGAAGTTGTAGTTGAGCAATTTAAAGAAACCGATCATAAGATTTCCATTGATGCTGTTATCTATGTAGAGCGTGATTCTCAGAAAGGCATAATCATTGGTCATCAAGGGAAGGCATTGAAGAAGGTGTCCACCGAAGCTCGCAAGAGTCTTGAAAAATTCTTCGGTAAGACCATATTTTTGAAGACCTTTGTCAAAGTAGATAAAGATTGGCGTAATTCAGACAAGGAACTGCGCAACTTTGGCTACGACCAAAAAGACTGAATTGTTAATCAAGGCTGAGATAGCCAATTATTTATAAAGACTATGGGAAATATTGTTGCCATTGTAGGACGCCCAAATGTGGGCAAGTCCACAATTTTCAACCGTTTGACGCAAACCCGTCGAGCTATCGTTGCCGAGCAGGCAGGAACTACCCGTGACCGTCAGTATGGAAAGTCGGAATGGGGAGGTCGAGAGTTTTCTGTGATTGATACAGGTGGCTGGGTTGTTAATTCGGAGGATGTCTTCGAGGAAGAAATACATAAGCAGGTGTTGCTGGCAGTTGATGAAGCTGATGTCATCTTGTTTGTGTTTGATGTGGCTTACGGTCTGAACGATCTGGATCGAGAAGTGGGTGTCATTTTGCGTAGAACCAAGAAGCCTGTCATCTTGGTTGCCAATAAAGCCGACAATAACGAACTGGCATTTGGAGCATCAGAGTTCTATAGCTTAGGCTTGGGAGATCCATTTTGTATATCTGCCCTTACTGGCAGTGGCACAGGCGATTTGCTCGATGCTGTTGTTTCCCATTTCAACAAAGATGACGAAGTGTTGGAAGACAACCTCCCAAGAATTGCAGTTGTGGGTCGCCCTAACGCTGGTAAGTCATCCATTATCAACGCGTTGATTGGTGAAGATCGTAATATAGTGACTGACATCGCGGGCACCACTCGTGATTCCATCTATACCCGTTACAATAAATTTGGCTTCGATTTCTATCTGGTTGATACTGCTGGTATTCGTAAGAAAACCAAGGTGACTGAAGAGCTCGAATACTATTCTGTTGTCCGTTCCATCCGAGCGATTGAAAACTCCGATGTCTGCATTCTCATGCTCGATGCCACTCGTGGTGTAGAAAGCCAGGATTTGAACATTTTCTCTTTGATTCAGAAAAATTCAAAAGGACTGGTTGTGGTAGTCAACAAGTGGGATCTTGTGGAAGAAAAGAGCGATAAGGTTATCAAGACTTTCACTGATGCCATTTATACCCGCTTTGCTCCATTTGTTGATTTCCCCATCATATTTGCGTCTGCTTTGACAAAACAACGCATTTTGAAAGTGTTAGAAGAGGCGCGCCAGGTATATAAGAATAGATCAACCCGTGTGTCAACGGCCAAGCTTAACGAAGAGCTTTTGCCTTTGATTGAGGCGTATCCACCTCCAATGACCAAAGGAAAGATGCTGAAAATTAAGTACATCACACAGCTTCCGAATATGGCTGTTCCTTCATTCGTGTTCTTTGCCAACTTACCTCAATACATCAAGGAACCATATAAGCGATTCCTGGAGAACAAGTTGCGTGAAAGGTGGAATTTTAGGGGTACTCCTATCAATATTTTTATTAGACAGAAATGATAGAGCTTCGCGACATATACAAATCTTTCGATGGCGTTGAAGTCCTGAAAGACATCAGTGCTGTTTTTGAGAATGGCAAAACCAACTTGGTTATAGGTCAAAGTGGTTCTGGCAAGACTGTATTGATGAAATGTATCGTTGGACTTCTCACGCCAGAACGTGGCCAATTGCTGTATGATGGACGCGACTTTCTGAGCATGGCTAAGAAAGAGAAAAAGCTGTTGCGTCGCGAGATGGGAATGATTTTCCAAAGTGCTGCTTTATTCGATTCCATGACTGTGCTTGAAAATGTTATGTTTCCTCTTAATATGTTCAGTAACGACACATTACGAGAGCGCACTCGTCGTGCTCGTTTCTGTCTTGAGCGTGTTAATCTGATGAGTGAAGCCCACGAAAAGTATCCAGGAGAGATTAGTGGAGGTATGCAGAAGCGAGTAGCCATAGCCAGAGCCATTGCCCTCAATCCGCAGTATCTTTTCTGTGATGAACCAAATTCCGGTCTCGACCCCAAGACCTCACTGGTTATCGATGATTTGATTCAGAGCATCACCCACGAATATAACATGACTACCATCATCAATACCCACGACATGAATTCTGTGATGGGTATAGGTGAGAGCATCATATTTATCCATAAGGGTAATTTGGAATGGCAAGGCACCAGTCACGAGGTTGTTTCATCTACCAATCAGAAACTCAACGAGTTTGTCTTTGCATCCGACCTCTTCAAGAAAGTCAAGGCGGTAGAAGAACTTGATCAGATTCTTGGTCAGGAGGCATACCAAAAATTAATGAATGAAGCTTGCCCAAAAATGGCCTTTGTCAAAAATTGCGTTTCAATTTGGGTATAGGCACCAGATCGTTTGCGTATAGGGACACGATCGTTTGGGTATAGGCAAACGATTGATGCTCTACGGAGAATTCCTTCTTTCCTTGTTACTCTGACCCTGTTCCCTTACGATGTAGCCCCGTTTGGCATAGTGTACGAGTCCCGTAGAACTTTTATGGGTCACAGGACGAAAGTCACATGAAAACGGTCACGGTCACAGCTGTGACCATGTGACCAAAAGAAGTGTGCGAATGATTGTTGTGATGCATAATATATTGATAAACTGACAATTAATGCTTGCCATCATTTTGTATGGGAGGTAAATGGTCACATGGTCACAGCTGTGACCGTGTGACCATTTGTTTGACTATAATGGTTAAATCAACTCCATCACCACCGACATCACCTTTTGTCCGATAGCTTCAGCTTTCTCTGGAGAAGAAGCTTCGCTATAAACACGGATGATGGGCTCAGTGTTGCTGCTACGCAAATGTACCCAAGAGTCGGCGAAGTCAATCTTCACTCCATCGATATCGTTGATTTCTTCTTTCTGATACAGTTCTTTCACCTTCGCCAGGATAGCAGACACATCAGTGTCAGGCTTCAGGTCAATGCGATTCTTTGCCATGAAATAAGAAGGATAAGTGGCACGCAACTCACTCAGCTTTTTACCTTCATGAGCAATATGGCTCAGCAGTAAAGCGATACCCACCAGAGCGTCGCGACCATAATGGATAGCAGGATAGATTACACCACCATTGCCTTCACCACCAATCACAGCACCCACTTCTTTCATCTTTGTCGTTACATTCACTTCACCCACAGCAGAAGCGAAATATTGCATGCCGTAATTACGGGTAACGTCTCGCAACGCACGTGTTGAGCTGAGGTTCGATACCGTATTGCCAGGAGTATGCTTCAATACATAGTCGGCCACTGTCACCAAAGTATATTCTTCGCCATACATCTTGCCATCTTCGCAAATCATAGCCAGACGGTCAACATCAGGATCCACCACAAAGGCTACATCGTGCTGCCCTTTCTTCATCAGGTTCATGATATCGCCCAAGTTCTTTTCCAAAGGTTCGGGATTATGCTGGAAATCACCAGTAGGTTCAGTATAAAGACCTGTTACAGTTTCAACACCTAATTGTTTCAATAAGTCAGGCAGAATCACTCCACCCACCGAATTCACCGTATCGATGGCCACACGGAAATGAGCCTTACGAATTGCCTCCACATCTACCAGTGGTAATGCCAAAACAGCATCAATATGTTTCTGGTTATAAGATAAATCTACTCGGCATGAGCCCAACTTATCTACCTCGGCATAATCAAAGTCTTCAGCTTCAGCTATGCGTAGAACTTCGTTGCCTTCTTCCTTGTTCAGGAATTCGCCTTTCTCATTCAGCAACTTCAGTGCATTCCATTGCTTTGGATTGTGAGAAGCAGTCAGGATGATGCCACCACTGGCACCTTCCATGGTTACTGCCAATTCTGTAGTCGGTGTGGTTGCCAGATCGATATCCACCACATCCCATCCCATGCCCATTAACGTGCCAACCACTACGTTGCGCACCATAGGACCAGAGATGCGGGCGTCTCGACCCACCACAATTTTATTATTCTTTACGGTGCATGTCCTACGGATTAACGTAGCATATGCAGATGTAAACTTCACCATATCCAAGGGAGTTAGCCCCTTGCCAGCGCCTCCGCCAATAGTACCACGGATGCCTGAAATTGATTTGATTAAGGTCATAATGTTATCGGTATAATTGGAATTTATGTATATCGTAAAAATAGGCTTTCACATTACTCATGGCAGTTTCATGCCCCATCTTTGATGGCACAATCAGCTTTACACGAGCTCCATCTCTCACATAATTGAAAGGAATCAGCCAACCTTGGGGAACCGTTTGACTTTGATAGACTTGATACATCATGCCAGAACTGAAAAGTCCACTCACACTGGTTCCTGATTTCTGGTAACGGAAGACATCCACCAAAGAGATCTGAGCTACGTTTAAATTACTCATTACAAATTGCTCCTCAGTACTGTCCTTTTCCAGTCGGTATTCTGCATAACGTACCAAAACCATATCATTGTTGCGAATGGTATCGCCCATGTTTTCAGAGCCCTTGTCAATAATCTGCATATATACTCCACTGGTGGTTTGCACATACTCATTCTTACTGACGTCAGTCACACATCCGGCATCTTGGAATTCTTTCTGTGTAATCACCTTAATGTCGTGATCCTTGATAAAGTTGCTGATCGACTTTTTCTCGTCATCCAGCAACTCTGCATAAGTGACGCTGTTAGAGCAAGCATTGAAAGCAATACATGCTAGAATCAAGCCTGCAAAACATATAACAAGTTTCTTCATTTTCTATCGTTCAATAAAATTTCTTGCAAAAATAGGTTATTTCCTCCGAATGAACGAACTTAAAGCCGGAAAGCTAATAACTTTTAACCTTATTTAGTTACTTGGGGTGTTGATTATAGCATTCTTCAAGCTGATCCTTGTATTTTTCAAGCACCTCTTTAAATTTAGCCGTAGCCCTTTCTATATCCATACCAGGAAACTCGCCTCCAGATGCATTCTTGTGCCCACCACCATTAAATTCGGCTGCAACAATATGGCAGGGAAACTCTCCAATTGAGCGAAGCGACACTTTCACCATCTCCTTATCAGTGTCTTCTCGCAAGAAGCAAGTGAAAATGACATCCTTGATTTGCAGAGGCATGTTCACGAATCCCTCGCTGTCCCCTTTGGAATACCGGAACTCCTGCTGTTGGTTTTTCGAAAGAGTCAGGATAGCCGTATGATACTCTGGCAGAACTTCCATGCCAGAAAGCACTTGCCCTTGTAGCAACAGCCTGCTTGCCGAGAAATTGTAATTTACCTTGCGGTATATTAAATCCTTATCAACGTGTTTGCGCAACAACATGCTGACGATAAAGAAAATCTCTGGGTTATTGGAGTTGAATGAAAAACCACCAGTATCGGTCATCATTCCCGTATAGATACAAGTGGCCACCGTGGAGTTCATACGGTAATAATACCCTAAATCGCACAGAAAACGATATAACAACTCGCAGGTTGATGACTGGTCGGGATGTGATATCGTGACATCGGCAAACATTTCAGGCTCCAGATGATGATCTATCAGAATCTTCTTCGCTTTAGATGCGCGAATCTTTTCACCCATTTCATCAATACGATCCAATCTGTTGAAATCAAGGCAGCAGATTACCTCGGCATCTTCAATCATTCTATTTGCTACTTGGGCATAGCGGTTATAGGGCATGATGTGTTCAGCTCCTGGCATCCATTTGAAAAAGTCTGGGAACGGGTTTGGAACTATCACACAGACTTTCTTCCGCAAATACTTCAAATAGTGATACATGGCTAATGAAGAGCCGATGGCATCACCATCAGGATTGGTGTGTGCTACGATAACGAACTTATGGCAAGTATCTTGCCACTGGGCAAACTCTGCCACATGTTCCGGATTTATGATTTGGGTCAACATATTAGCTTCATTCATTTTTCGAGGTTACAAAAATAGTGAAATAGTTCATCATATGCAATATAATAGTTAGATAATGGTGTTTAGAAGGTGGCAACTAACCAATAGCCAGATACACCCTAAGGCACTGATGGCCCTACCTGCTGTGCGTAAATTGAGGTATCTGATAAATAGATAAATGCAACAATAAAACAGCATTACTTCCAACGCATTCGTCCATAGATTGTCGATTGACGCCATCGGCAACTGTGTTAGTTGGTGCAACATATCATTCAGAAAACCTATCAAACTATTCAGCACCTTTGCCAGCCATTCCTGTACGATGGATATGGGAGAAAACAGTAGCATCAAAGCTCCTCCATACATGATGAGTGTTATCAGTGGCAATACCAACAAGTTACTTAACAGAAAATGTGTTGAAAAGCGGTGGAAATATAAGATAATTAAGGGTGCTGTGCCGATTTGGGCAGCTAATGAGACGGTAAAGATGTCTTTGACTTTCTTCACCACTCCTGAAGATGGCTCTGGCAACATGAGAGATATACGAGGTTGCAAGATAAGAATAGATGCGACAGCCACAAATGAAAGTTGGAATCCCACATCAAGCAACCATAAAGGCTTTATCATGAGCATGCCTAAGGCCGTCAAACCCAATACATGCAACGAGGCAGGACGTTCTTCTCTGCAGGAAGCGATGGCGTGAATGCTGAACATTGTGGCCGAACGGACCACAGAAGTGGATAATCCTGTAAAGATGGCAAAAAGCCACAAAGAAACGATGATGATGCTTAGGGACAAGTACTTAAACCAAACATTCCTCTTCCATAAAGGCATGAACAACAATAGCAAGAAACCGTATATAAGTCCGAGATGCAAGCCCGATAGTGCCAATACATGACTAACCCCTGCAACTGAATACATTTCTCGCAATTCATCGCTCAAATCTTCCTTTACCCCAGTAGTCAAGGCAGATAGCACAGCGAGGTTGTCGTTTTCAAAGCCCAACTCTCGATATATGTTCAGTACCTTCGACCGATAATCCTGCAATTCTTGCATCCATCCTACTTTTTCGCTATGTCCGTTCTGTTGCCAGTGACCTTTCGCTACATAAGCAGTACCTGTAATTCCTTTGCGTTTTAAGTATCCTACATAGTCAAACCCATCCGTCATCGCATCGTTGTTGGGAGCTTGCAGTCGGGCTTGCACCAGTAGTGTGTCACCACGAGTAATGGAAGCCGAAGCAGAGTCTTTTGCTACATACAACAGAAAACGGTGGGTTTGTCCTTGAAAGGCCAAGACATCTGCGGGCAACAGATATGTGCGTGGTTTCTCCACTGGTGTTTCTTTAATGACGGCTTTGAAAAATACAGGCTGGTTAGGATATATGAAATCTGTTTTTGACAACTGCCAAGAAGTCAGTGCATACCCCCATCCAGCGAGGCAAATATTCAAAGCAACTCCGAATGACCAGTGGCATCGTTTGCTCAATAAGAAAGCTGCTATTAAGATTCCCCAACAACAAAGCATCAGCGCCAGGATCCATCCTGCATCAGTCAGATGCAGATACCATCCACAAGTAATGCCAATTGCCAAAGGCACTAATAGCCTAAGCGAGGGGTGACGTTCAAAAGCAGCTGAAAGCATAGTAGTTACAGACTTTTTAAAGCTTCAATGGCTGCGATAGGGTCGGCAGCTGAGAATACTGCATTGCCTGCCACCAACACATCTGCACCTGCTTCTATAAGTCTGGCTCCAGTGTTTACATTTACCCCTCCGTCAATCTCAATCAAAGCATGTGATCCCGACTCGTCGATCAAATCACGCAACTCTCGGGTCTTTTCCACGGTATGTTCGATAAACTTTTGTCCGCCAAAGCCTGGATTTACACCCATCAATTGCACCATATATACATCATTGATGATGTCCTTCAGCATAACTACTGGTGTAGAAGGATTCAATGTTACAGCCGGTTCCATGCCTGCCTCGCGAATCTGCTGGATTACACGATGAAGATGTATGCAAGCCTCGTAATGCACATTCATGATGTAAGCCCCTAATGCTTTCACCTCAGGAATGAATTTCTCAGGCTGTACGATCATCAGGTGGACGTCAAGCGGCTTGTTCGACAATTTCACCACATGTTTCAACACGGGGAATCCAAAAGAGATGTTTGGCACGAACACACCATCCATGACATCACAGTGAATCCAGTCGGCTTCACTTTGATTAAGCATGTCAATATCCTCGGCCAGGTGGGCAAAATTAGCCGATAGAATAGAAGGAGAAATGAAAGGTTTCATAGTTTTTTATTTAAAACAACAATCGTTGGTAATCTTAAATCCACGCAACAGTTCTTCGGTCTGCAAACGTTTTTTGCCTGGCAACTGAAGTGATTTTATACCCACAAAGCCATCAGCTACAGCCACATGCAGGTAGGTTTTACCATCTGTGAAAATGCTACCGGGTTCAACTGCATGACTTTTGGCAATCTTTTCAGTTTGGAATATCTTTACTGGCAATGGCTGCTCCACCCCAGGTTGGTGCAATTCAGTCCATGCTGCAGGGTAGGGAGACAATCCCCTGACATGATCGTAGATTTTCTTCGCAGATTGTTGCCAATCGATACGGCAAGTGTCTTTGAAAATCTTTGGTGCAGGACGCAACTCTCCTACTACAGCCATCTCTTCCTGTGGGATGGATTTAACCGTGCCGTTGATAATGGCATCAACCGTCTCTATCACCAATTTGCCTCCAAGCATCATCAGCTTGTCATGGATGATACCCACATCGTCGGTATCTGAAATGGGAATCTTCACTTGCTGTATCACCTCGCCTGTGTCAATCTCGTGTTTCAGGAAGAATGTGGTGATACCTGTTTCGGTCTCTCCATTCATGATCGCCCAGTTGATGGGGGCTGCTCCTCTGTATTGAGGCAACAATGAGGCGTGGAGATTGAATGTTCCATAACGAGGCATATTCCATACCACTTCTGGCAACATTCTAAATGCCACCACAATCTGTAAGGCTGCTTGCCATTCCCTTAAAGCCGTTATAAAGCTTTCATCTTTTAGCTTCTCTGGCTGCAACAAGGGCAAGTTGTGCTCTATGGCATACTGTTTCACTGGCGAGAATTGAATCTTGTGTCCTCTGCCTGCAGGTTTGTCGGGCATCGTAATCACCCCCACAACGTTATATCCACCTTCCACCAAGCATCGTAGTGTCTCCACAGCAAACTCTGGTGTACCCATGTAAACGATTCTCAAATCTTTCTTTTCCATCATTCAGCAGTTAAATTTAAGAGCATTCCTCTATATGAATTAAAGACCTTCGATTTCGACACAAAACCGATGTAAGTGCCATCCTCATCCACCACAGGAAGATTCCAGGCATTTGTCTCATCAAACTTACGCATGACCACTTCCATGCTGTCCGTGTACAACAATCGTCCAGGAGGTGATGTCATCAACTTTTCCACAGTAAATCGATGATACAACTCTTGTCGGAACATGATGTTACGGATATTGTCGAGCAGCACAATGCCCAGCAGCTTTCCTTTGTCATCCACCACGGGGAAAATGTTACGCTTAGAAGTGGCGATGACTCTTATCATATCACCCATATCTATTTCTGGGCGTACCGTCATAAAATCTTTTTCCACCACATTCTCGGTTCTCATGAGGGTCAGGATTGCCTTGTCCTTGTGGTGGGTGAGCAGTTCGCCCTTTTTGGCCAGTCGCATGGAGTAAATGCTGTGAGGCTCAAATACAATGATGGTCAGATATGCGCTCACCGATACAATCAGTAAAGGCAGGAACAAGTCATATCCACCTGTCAATTCGGCTATCAGGAATACACCTGTCAGAGGAGCATGCATCACACCACTCATGATGCCAGCCATACCCATCAGGGCAAAATTCTTCTCAGGCAGATACACGGTAAAGTCGATGCTGTTGCTATAGTGCGCAAAGACAAAGCCTGCTATACATCCCAAAAACAGCGAGGGTGCAAATACACCACCACAACCTCCACCTCCGTTGGTGGCACTCGATGCAAACACTTTCGTCAGAATAATGAGTATCAGGAAAACGATAAGCCAGTTGTTATGTCCGTAGAAAAAGGAGTTATTCATCACGGCATCCCAGTCCTGGTTGGTTGTCCCGTTCAAAAGCAAAGTAATTGTATCGTAGCCCTCACCATAAAGAGGGGGAAACAGGAAAATCAAGACACTCAGGATGCAACCACCCAGCATCAGTTTTTGCCAATGTTTACCCAGCTTTGCAAACACGTTCTCGGCTGCGTTCATGGCACGGGTGAAATAAAGCGAAACGAGTCCGCAGAAAATGCCTAACAGAATCACGTATGGTATGCGACCCAATTGGAAGTGCTCGTCCAGATGAAACTCAAACATGGCATTCTGCCCTGTGGTTAGATAGGCCACTGTTGCAGCTGTTACTGAGGCAATTAACAATGGTAATAGCGAGCTCATGGTCAGGTCGATCATAATTACCTCAATGGTAAAGACCACACCTGCTATGGGTGCCTTGAAGATACCTGCCACTGCTCCAGCTGCACCACAGCCAACCAATAGCATAAGAGTGCTCTGATTCATCTTAAACAATCCGCCTAAATGTGATCCGATGGCAGAACCCGTCAATACGATAGGTGCCTCAGCTCCCACAGAGCCACCAAAGCCAATGGTGATGGAACTGGCTATCAGGCTCGACCAAGTATTGTGCTTTTTGATGTGTCCTTCGCGACGTGAGATGGCGTATAGAATCTTTGTCACTCCATGACTTATGTCATCTTTTACAATTTTGCGGATAAACAACCCCGTCAAAGCGATACCAATTACGGGGTACACAAGATATAGGAAGTTTGCCTCTGAACTGATGAAGCTGCCCGTCAGTAACGATTGAATCCAAGCAATGAGCGTTTTTAGAACCAGTCCTGCCAATGCGCAGCTGATACCTACAATAAAACTCAGAATCAGTACAAAATGCCTTTCCTTGATATGCTGTTCACGCCAAAGGATAAACCTTTCCATGCGTGTTTTCTTTACAATCGGTTCTTCCATATTCTACATCCTGATTATGCTGATTACACCTTTCGCACTGAGCTTCACGATGCTCGATGGCTTTGCTTTAACTTCCTCGTCCTGCCGACTTACCACAATGTAGTCCACAGCTTGTTTGATCTCCTCGCTGATTTCTTTGAAGTTGGCGGGAGAAGCCTCGCCACTCACATTGGCTGAGGTTGATACGATGGGTTTCCGAAAACGTTGGCAAAGATGTTGTGAGAATTTCTCGCTTGTTACTCGTATGCCCACGCTCCCGTCCTCTGCCAGTAAGTTTGGCGCCAGATTGCGTGCTCCCTCATAAATGATGGTCATGGGCTTGTCGGCCATTTCAATCAAGTCCCAAGCCACTTCGGGCACCTCCTTCACATAATAATTCAATTTCACGGGTGTATCAACCAGCACCAACATAGCCTTGCTGTCGGCTCTTCGCTTGATTTCAAACACCCTTCTTACCGCCTCTTCGTTGGTAGCATCACAGCCTATCCCCCAAATGGTGTCGGTGGGGTAAAGGATCACACCTCCCCGCTCCATGATTTGGCAAGCCAGCTTAATATCTTCGTTCATTTGCATCATTATCACACTTTTTAAGTGTCATGAAACAATTCTTTCTTGAATCGTGGCACAATTCATCTGCAAAATTAGTATTTTTGCAGCGAAAATAAAACAAAACATGAAAAATCCAAGTGATAATATTGAATACCACCACACTTTACCCATTCAATTGCGGTTTAGTGATGTCGATAGGTTCGGTCATGTCAACAATGTGGTCTATTTCCAATTCTATGATTTGGGAAAGAGTGAATACTTCGCAACCGTCTGCCCCCATGTAGATTGGTCTGCCATTGGCATCGTAGCCGTTCATGTTACGGCTGATTTCCTTTCACAGATTCATGGCACCGATGAAATAGCTGTGCAAACAGCTGTCACTGCTGTCGGCACCAAGAGTTTCACCTTGGCTCAGCGAGTTATCGACATACGCACCCAAGAGGTGAAATGTGTGGGTACATCTGTGATGGTTACCTACGACCTCAAAGCGCTTGAATCGATTCCTTTGCGTCAAGAATGGATAGAAGCTATCTGTAAATACGAGGGAAAAGACGTCAGAAAAGAGAAGAAATACCACCCTTAAGCCCCCATTTAACATAATTTACACTTATATTGTTATTTTTACATTTATTTTGGCTTTAGTTTAGAGATTATTTCCTAACTTTACGGCTTGTTGGAAAATATGTATTGTTTTTAACCCTTTCCAACGCTTTGGCTTATGATAAAAATAAAAAATAACATATATAATGACTTACAAATGGAATTATCTGCCCATTTCACCCGATCAGACAGAGGCGAGCCATCAGCTGGCTCAGGACTTGGGAATCAGCCCGATCCTGGGTAGGCTTCTGGTAGAACGAGGCATTACAGATGTACCATCTGCCAAGAAGTTCTTCCGACCACAGCTGCCCGACTTGTACGATCCTTTTCTGATGAAGGACATGGATGTGGCAGTAGATCGCTTGAATAAAGCGTTGGGTAAGAAGGAACGTATCTTGGTCTATGGCGACTATGATGTGGACGGCACAACGGCTGTGTCGTTGGTTTACAAGTTTATACAGGAGTTCTACTCCAACGTTGACTATTACATCCCTGACCGTTATGAAGAAGGGTATGGAGTATCGTTCAAAGGTGTAGATTATGCTGTAGAGACTGGCGTAAAGTTGGTCATCGTGTTGGACTGTGGCATCAAGGCGGTAGATGAAATCGCCTATGCAAAAGAGAAAGGTATCGACTTCATCATCTGCGATCACCATGTGCCTGATGATGAGTTACCCCCTGCTGTGGCTATCTTGAATGCCAAGCGGTTGGACAACACTTATCCTTACGAACACCTGAGTGGATGCGGCGTGGGCTTTAAGTTCATGCAAGCTTTTGCCATTAGCAATGGAATAGAGTTTCATCGACTCATTCCACTGCTGGATCTTTGTGCTGTGAGCATTGCTTCCGACATTGTTCCGATCATGGGCGAGAACCGCATTTTGGCTTATCACGGGTTGAAACAGATCAATAGTAACCCCAGCATCGGGTTAAAGGCCATTATCGATATTTGTGGCCTTACCGACAAGGAGATTACGATGAGTGACATTGTGTTTAAGATCGGCCCTCGACTCAATGCATCCGGACGAATGCAGAACGGCAAGGATTCTGTTGATTTGCTTACAGAGAAAGACTTCAATCTGGCACTGCAGAAAGCTAATCAGATCAATGAGTATAATGAGCAGCGTAAGGATCTGGACAAGCAGATGACAGAAGAGGCTAACGAGATCGTCTCAAAGGCCGAAGGCTTGAATGATAAACGTGCCATTGTGCTTTATAATCCTGATTGGCACAAAGGTGTCATAGGTATTGTTGCATCCCGACTTACTGAAATTTTTTATCGTCCTGCGGTAGTACTGACTCGTACCAACGATTTGGCAACCGGCTCCGCTCGTTCAGTTTCCGGCTTCGATGTTTATCAGGCTGTGGAGAATTGTCGCGACCTGCTTGAGAACTTTGGCGGACATACTTACGCTGCTGGCTTATCCATGAAAGTCGAGAATGTGCCCGAGTTTACCCGTCGCTTCGAAGAGTATGTGGGCAAGCATATCATGGATGAACAGACTGTGCCTGTGATTGACATCAATGCGGAAATCGACTTCAAGGACATCACGAACAAGTTCTGCAGTGACCTGAAGAAATTTAACCCTTTTGGACCAGATAACCTGAAGCCAGTGTTCTGTACCCACAATGTGTATGACTATGGCACCAGCAAAGTGGTTGGAAAGGAACAAGAACATATCAAATTAGAATTGGTGGACAATAAATCAAACAAGGTGATGAACGGCATTGCCTTCGGTCAGAGTTCAAGCGTTCGTTTCATTAAGACCAAGCGTTCGTTTGATATTTGTTACACCATCGAGGAAAACACCCACAAGAAGGGTGATGTGCAACTGCAGATTGAAGATATTCAGCCTAATTGAGCTTTAACCGTATTGGACAGCTGATATGGCCGACTATCTCAGCATATTACATCAATACTGGGGCTACGACTCATTTCGTGGGATACAGCAAGAAATCATCGAAAGCATCGGCTCAGGTAAAGATACCCTGGGCCTGATGCCAACAGGTGGAGGTAAGTCAATTACCTTCCAAGTGCCAGCTATCTCCATGCCTGGCTTATGCCTTGTTATCAGTCCGCTGATAGCACTCATGAAAGATCAGGTGCAACACCTACGTAATCAGGGCATTCGTGCCTTGGCCATCTATTCCGGCATGACTCGTGCTGAGATCAATCAAGTGTTCGATAATGCCATCTTTGGTGATTATAAATTCCTGTACGTCTCTCCAGAGCGCTTGGAAACCGATATCTTTCGAATGCGACTTCGTCAGATGCAAATCAGCATGATTACCGTTGATGAAAGCCATTGCATCTCTCAGTGGGGGTATGACTTTCGTCCTTCATACTTGCGTATCGCTGAGATACGTGACATGATGCCTGAGGTGCCCGTCTTGGCTCTTACTGCTACGGCTACCCCAGAGGTGGTGAAGGATATCCAACGTCAGTTACATTTCCGTCAGGAGAATGTGTTCCGCATGAGCTTTGAACGTACCAACCTGGCTTATGTGGTGCGGAAAACGGATAACAAGCAGGGAGAGCTTCTAAGCATCCTTCATAGTGTGCAGGGCTGTGCCATAGTCTATGTGCGCAATCGCAGACGTACCAAGGAGGTGGCAGATATGTTGGTACACGAGGGTGTTACGGCAACTTACTATCATGCTGGTCTAGAGCAGGTTACCCGAGATGTCCGCCAACGTGATTGGCAAGAAGGACGTTGCCGGGTGATTGTGGCTACCAATGCTTTTGGTATGGGTATCGATAAACCAGATGTGCGCCTGGTTATTCACCTCGATTTACCCGATTCCATTGAGGCTTACTTTCAAGAAGCTGGTCGTGCAGGTCGTGATGGCCAACGTTCATACGCTGTAATACTTTATGAAAAATCCGATCTCACTACATTGCGTCGCCGTGTATCAGAAAGCTTCCCTGAGAAAGAGTACATTCGTGATGTATATGAAAAGTTGCAATACTACTACCAGATGGCAATGGGTGATGGATTGGGTTGTGTCAAGGAGTTTAATATAGAAGATTTCTGCAGCAAATTCAAGTTTTTCCCTGTGCTGGCCGATAGTGCCCTGCGAATCCTTACCCAGGCGGGTTATCTGACCTATACTGACGAACAACGCCGTACTTCACGACTTATGTTTACCCTGCAGCGTGATGAGCTCTATCGTTTGCATCACCTCAGTGTTGAGGCCGATCGACTTATTCAGTTGACCTTGCGTACCTATACAGGACTCTTCTCTGACTATGCATACATCGATGAAGAATATCTTGCTTTGCGTACTTACCTTACCCACGATCAGGTTTATCAGATTTTCCGTAGTCTCTCTCTGCAGCATATCGTGAGTTATATTCCCAGCAAGAGTACACCTTATATAATATACGCGCGCGAGAGGGTGGAAAAAGAACGCCTGATTATACCAAAGGCTGCCTATGAGGATCGAAAGGAACGACTCAAGACTCGCATCGAGGCCATGCTCGATTATGTCCAAAACAAGGTAACCTGTCGTAGCCGCCTGCTTCTCAGCTACTTTGGTGAAGAAAACAGCCACAACTGTGGTTTATGTGATGTTTGTAGAGGATAAATGATATTGTTGAGCATCGATTTACTCATGTGTCTGCCATCAACAGACAATATTACAGACAAAAAGCAGGCAATTATTGTTTTTCCAACATTTTATTCCTATCTTTGCAAGTGAAGAGGCATTAGTTTCTTCAAAACATTGTTGGCTATCATAAGAAGCGTTATGCTTTGCTTGTGTCCGAAAACCTGAGAAATTTTCAACATTGCACAAGGGAGAGTATAATGGCTTCACGCTTTAGCGTGGGCTATTATCCCATTATTTGTGCAACTAGGTTTTCTCAGGACCGTCGGACAGAGTATGGTATAATAAGCACCACGCTTCTTTTTCATAAATTGTTATCCATTATGGTGCTGATGGAAAGAAGATACTATGAAGGAACTATTTATTAAATCTGTCAATTGGGTGTGTGTATGCTGCATGGCTGTCCTTATGCCATTCTGCTTTACAGCTTGTAGCAACGTCATGAAGGTGGCTTCGACCATAGAAAGAGTTACATCGCTGGCATCTGTGTCGAAAACAAAGTGAAGTGGCAAGTCGTTAATTTTGCACTTAACCTTACATACTTCAATCATTCTTCAAATTTATCCTTTCCTCTCATCGAATGACGAAGGGCACTGAGGAGTTCTTGCGACTCTTGGACAAGATTCATGAAGACGGTCATGGCTTCAATATTGAGTTGCTTGGTCTGGATGTCATGGATGATGCGTTTGCGATAATCGGAAAGTGATGATTGAAGTTCGGCTGCATCATTGCGTATGTGGGATGTGTTCTCAGTATCAAGAGAACGGCGATACAAACGGATAATCTCATTACGAAAACCAAGAAACTCATTGGCATATTTACTTGGAACGGGGCTGAAATTGTTGCCGACATGCTCCCTGCATGGTTCTCCCATACGCTTTAGGC
>CACZRQ010000060.1 GCA_902783615.1 uncultured Bacteroidales bacterium
AACGTCTTTAGTCACTACGGCTCCTGCCCCGACAATGGCATTCTCACCAACGGTGACACCAGGAAGAATCGTTGCACCAGCGCCTATATCCGAAGAAAGGGTATGCCTACATTATGCCTAGACTATGCCAATAGCGAAGGAGCGTTTTGTTTTTCTATACGGCACTCATGCTTTTTAGTCTCTTTGTCATAATTGATGCCAACAAGGATGACCTGTCCGTCATATTGGGCGACCTTTCCATGGTATTCTTTCCGATGAATCTGGTCGATGGCTGCATCAGCAGACTTGTCATACTTCAGTTCCATCAGTATGGCGGGCATGTCCACGTTTTTGCGGGGCATCAATACCAAATCGGCAAAGCCCTTGCCAGTTGGCAGCTCTCTATGGAATGTATAGTCATTCTTTGCATGATGTAAAGCCAAGGTCAGCACACAGGCCAATGAGTTTTCATCGTTATAGCTCAGAATGCTGGTGTTCTCGTCGTGGGCAGCATCCACTCCTTTTGCAACAGCATCCTCATCGCCATCGATGATAGCTTGCAATAGTTCTCGCGACTCATTTATAGAATCAATAACCTGCTGCCAACTGGTATCCCTAATGGCATTGACCAATTCACCATCCACTTCGCGGTTGGGCACAAAACATTCGCCAGCGTCAAAGTCGTAGCCTAGATAGCCTAAGTGTATGAGAACGGTAAAGACATCATCTTTAGTCCTAATGATAGACATGTCGTTCTGGAAGCCTGTGGGGTCCACCTTGCATCGTCCACCTCCGAGCATCTTGATGATGTCATCTTTCAGCCCCTTGTAGTTCATCTGAATGTATGAGGCAACGGCATCGTATGCTCCTGTACTGGCCCAATAGCTTCGGCAACGTCCTTCCCAAAGAGCCTGCATGACAGAGTTGGGGTTGAAGATAGACGGCTCGTTGCCAATCTTGTAGCCGTCATACCATTTCTCCATTTCGTCGAAGTTTCCCCCTTCTTCCTGGCAGAGGTCTTTCACTTCCTGCTTTGTGAATCCAAAACAACCAGCCAAGCGACCAGGGTTCACCATGGAATATTCGGTGAAGTTGTTCAGAGCCGACTCGGTCTTATATTTCTTGATAGGCAGGATACCTGTCAGATATACTCCAACAAAAACTTTGCTGCTATTAGCGTCTTTAGACATACGGCGCAACCAGTTGACATAATCGTCCATCGCTTTGGTGCCTGCTTTGAATTCGCGGCAGATGGCATCCCACTCGTCGATGATAAAGAAAAATGACTGTCCTGTGGCTTCTGCGATGCGGATGAGCAATGCCATCAAATCATCATTATCCTTTAGGGGAATATCTGGATAAGCGTTATGGACATCAGCTATGACATCTTCGTTGATGTGCGCTAATATGGTTTCATCTTTGTAGCGGGTAACAAATGATGTCATGTCGATATATAAGACAGGATATTTGTTGAGATGCTTCTCGAACGAAGGGTCGCTGGCAATCTTCAGGTCTTCAAACAAATGCCTGGAGTCGCACGATTGGTCATAATAGGCACACAGCATCTTGGCCGCTATCGACTTGCCGAAACGGCGACAACGGGTGACGCAACTCATGCATTTCTCTGTGTTGAGAATTGAGTTGATAACTGAAATCATCTGTGACTTGTCAACGTATTTGCTATTACGAACGCGTTGGAATCCAGCATTACCTGTATTAATATACGTACCCATATTACATTTATTTGTCGCAAAGTTAGTAATTTAATTTGAAGAAACAAATTAAAGCCAAGATTTAAAGTCGAGATGCACATGAATCAGCTCTTCCTTTACAGCATCATTGAATCAAGTGCCAATTGTCTGCTTTTCTAAATGAACTCAAAAAAAGGCAAGCTGATATATTTATGATGAACAAACTTGCTTGTTTCCAAAATCATTCATATCTTTGCACTTAATAAATGATAATGTCCTATTGGCAAACATCAGCAAGTATGAGTACACAAATGATAGAACAAACAATTGCAGATTATTTCAAGACCCAACCAGTCTTGAAAGCTTGGCTGTTTGGCTCTTTTGCAAGAGGAGAGCAAACACCGCAAAGTGATGTGGACATCCTTTTTGTGCCAGATCGTTCAGGCAAGCCCTTTACCCTCTTTACAATGGGAGGTATGTATATGGATCTGAAAGAACTCTTGGGACGAGAAGTCGATTTAGTGGAGGAAGGCTCTCTTCGTCCTTATGCAGCTGAAACCGCTAACCGTGATAAAAGACTGATTTATGAGAGAGGGCGAGAGATAAGGGGCGAAATGGCAAGAATGGAAGGCAGGAGTATAGGATAAAAGGTAGGCAGGGCTTTGGCTCTGCCTATAATCGTTAGTTTTGTAAGGGGATTTCTCTAGATGAAACGGATACTACACATAGTGCTAATGGTTTTGACGCTCTGCCTGTCAGGGTGTCAGGGGATTCATTGGTTTGATCGCCACCCTGAGGCCCTTGACTATATCGACAGTTTGCTGGACGAGAGCAATTACCGGCTGGCCTATAATGTGGTGTTCGCCATCGACAGCCAGATGCTTGAAGAAAATCATGGGGCAAGAATGAGGTTTGAACTCCAGAAGATCAAGGTTACTGACAAGATTGGCAAACCTCTGCTTACCGACAGCATCATCCTGCCCATCATCGACTACTATGAACATGATGGCGACAAGTCCAAACTTCCTGAGGCATATTACTATGCTGGAAGGACTTATTACTCTCTGCATGATTATCCACGCAGCATGGAGTATTTCAACAAATCACTTGATGTGGTAAAAGAGGATGATGATTATTTGCTGAGCAGGATTCATTCGCAAAAGGGGTATCT
>CACZRQ010000061.1 GCA_902783615.1 uncultured Bacteroidales bacterium
CCCTTCGTTCCGACGTCTAACAGACAGAGATTGAAAGAGAACGAACATGAAGCTATTAGGAAATATCATCTGGTTGATCTTTGGCGGGCTGCATACTGCCATTGAGTATTTCATCGCAGGACTGGTACTGATGATAACTGTCATCGGCATCCCGTTCGGTTTGCAGAGTATGAAGTTGGGCGTGCTGGCTATTTGGCCCTTCGGCTCGAAGGTGAAATGGAAGGCGTTGCAGCCGGGCTGTCTGAGCATGTTCATGAATGTGCTGTGGTTCTTCGTTGGCGGCATCTGGATCTGCCTTACCCACATCTTCTATGGCCTGCTGCTCTGCATCACCATCATCGGCATCCCCTGGGGCAAGATGCATTTCCGCTTGGCAAAGCTGGCTCTGTCACCATTCGGTATGGAGGTCGTATAGTCCATGAACAAAGACGAGAAACGAGCGCTCGGCTCTGCCGCTTTGCATCGCAAAGAATTGCGGCGTAAGCGTCTGATGGACAGCCTATCAGACGATGAACGGCCTGACACGCTACATGGATCGCTACTATCTTGATGCGCTCATTGGCATCATTCTCATTGTCCTTATAGTGCTCATCGCCCTGATGATATGGGCACTCGTCAGCTTCGGCAGCTACCTGTATTCATTGGTAGCATCTATCTTCTGAACTGCCATTGTTTAAACGAGTTTAAGAACCTTCGATCGAGCCTGCTCATGCTCGGCAATCGATGCAAGCATCATTGCCAATCGATGAGAGCTATAGCCTAATGTTGTTCACCGAAACTCAGTACTCCGTACACCGAAACTCTACCGAAACTCAGTGGAAGCAACATTGGAGCTACATTGGTACAACATACTACCCACCATCTTTGGGCCGAGTCGCGTCAAGAATCAACTTTTGTTAATATTCACTGCAAAGGTACTAGAAATATAAGTTTTTTGACTACCTTTGCCCTCTGATTTAATAAGAATTATTAGATATTAGATGAAGAAGATAATAAACCCTTGGCGCCGCTCGGCCGAAGGACGCTTGCAAGGCAAGAACCACGAAGGCTGGGTAGATACCATGCACGGTGAAAGGCCAAGGAAATGGGATTCCTGCATTGCGAGGTAGAAGAATGAAGTGGACTATATTATCAGATAATAGATCGAGTAATCCTGCGCTTGAAACAGAGCACGGGCTTTCTATCCTTCTGCAAACAGAGCGGCACAGAATCCTGCTTGATACGGGAGCAAGTGATGTGTTTATCCGAAACGCAGAGCTGTTGGGCATAGATTTTAGCGATGTGAATTATGTTTTCATTTCTCACGGACATAGCGACCATGCGGGAGGATTACGGTATTTCATGGAGCATAATAAGAAGGCTCAGGTTATTGTCTCGCCCGATGCCATGAGCGGTAAGTTCTTTTCCAAACGTGGGAATCTGCATAGCATTACTACGGAGTGGCCAGAGATAGGCGATGACAGATTTATCTTGATAGAACAAACCTGTGAAGTGGCTGATGGCCTTCATGTGATTGCCCATATCCCTCAGCTGCATCCAATGCCCAAGGGGAATCAGAATCTCTTTATTCAAAATACCAACAGAGATTATATCCACGACGATTTCCGTCATGAATTGGCTCTGTATACCGATGGCTTACTATTCACAGGCTGTGCTCATAGCGGACTGGAGAACATACTTGCAGCTTGTCCTTGGCCAATTCATACCGTTGTTGGTGGCTTCCACCTGTTGGATGGTATGGAAGTAGAGGGAGAACTGATAGCTTTGGCTCAAAGGCTGAAAGTGAATTATCCCAATACGCAGTTCTATACCAGCCATTGTACCGGAGATAAAGTGTTTGAGGTGATGAGGGGCGTGATGGGTGAACAATTACAGTCCTTCAGATGTGGAACAATGAACGAAGAAATATACTAAGATTATGAAAAAATTACTATTCGCCTTTGCTGCCATGATTGTTTGGACAGCATGTGGTAACAAACAGGCAGCCGTTCCTACTGAGGGCAACGAAGCAAGTGATAAAGTGGCCTTTGAGGTGGCAAAGAACTACTTCTTTAAAAATGATCAGGAGATTCCTGCGAGTCCGAAGATTACGACAGCGGAGGAGTTCGGCAAGCTCTTCGGCATGGCAACAACTATAGGTGAGGATGGCAAGCCAACGGAGATTGACTTTACCAAACAGTTCGTGCTGGCCATCGTGCTGCCTGTGACGAATCTCGCCACGGAAATCACCCCCAACAGACTTGAAGAGAAGGGCGACACACTATTCTATTTCTATAATGCCAAAGTGGGCGAAGCACAATCATACAGCACACAACCCATTTCACTCATCATCCTCGACAAGAAGTATGCCGACAAGCAGATCGTAATGGTTAACGAGCAGGTGAAAGATTACTACGCAGCCGTCGAACGCTATCTGGCAGAACAGATTGCAGGCTACTATGCTAAGGGCGAATACAGCGTACCCGTCTACCAAGAGGTTGCCGTCAACGACAGCGATTCCACAGACATCCGCATCTGGGGTGATTTTTGGGTGTACAACTACAAACAGGAAGGCGACACACTGAAATGTGTCTCTGGTGGCAGTCATCCTGGCCTGATGCACGTTTGTCAGATTGGTGAGAACTTTTATGTGTCAGACTTCGAACAGG
Organism: uncultured Bacteroidales bacterium; assembly: GCA_902783615.1. Classification (GTDB taxonomy): domain Bacteria; phylum Bacteroidota; class Bacteroidia; order Bacteroidales; family Bacteroidaceae; genus Bacteroides. The sequence goes on from CACZRQ010000061.1 coordinate 2,649, forward strand.
TTGAGGATGGCTCTCGTTTCCTGCCCAGTGCCAAGCTCATTTTCGGAGAGTATTTTGAAGCCTTCCAAATCCACCACAGCGATGGCGATGAGCATGAGACGCTCAGACATGATGTGCTTCGGGCATTCGTTCGCGACCACAAACTTTCTGCCACCAAATACTAATAAGTTTTGTGACTCCTGCTTGGCACTGGAATAAGAAACATTGGAGCGATGTGTATTACGAGCAGGTAGATGATGCATTTGTTCAGGAATGGATAAAGGAGTCCTATCAACTAGTGGCATCAAAATTACCAAAAGCGATACGGCAGATGTATATAAAACAAAACACAAATTGAAGGTCACACTATTGAAAATGTAAAAATACCGCTCTTCCATCATTCTGTGGCTGGTACCAGCATTTTCTTTTGGGATTCGAAAAAGTGAACTTTATTTAATTTTCTTCTCAAAGATTTGGAAGTTTGGAATATTTTTCGTATATTTGCCCAAAATATACCAACAACGGATGAAGTTAAAAGAATTCTTTGCTTTTAAGGACTGGCTATCGTATCGTCAAAAGGCTGCGACTAAGCGAGAGCAGAGTGAAGCTCGTTTCGACTCTGCCGAGCGTGAGCAGGCTCGAACGAAGTTCAAGGTGGGTTTGCTGGTGATAGCGGGCGTCGTATGCGGCCTCGGCGGATTGTTTATGTATCTGCTCAGGGCGCATACCTATTTTATGGGTGACAACCCGTCAGCC
>CACZRQ010000062.1 GCA_902783615.1 uncultured Bacteroidales bacterium
CGATAGAATATAAATATCAATAGTTTTCTAAAAAAGGTGAAGGGTGAAGGCAAATTTCATGAGAATTTTGTTTTTTGCAAGGGAGCAAAACAAAACGCTTATCGCTTATCGCGTACCTAAAGGCACGCTTCGGGTTGGTTGTCATTATCAACCAGCCAATGAATTGGCTGGCTACCCTTATCTGATGCCTAAAGGCATCACTCCTAAAAATGAACTGTATATTTATGCAACTGCCCTAAGCACTCACTCTTTTGTCGCTTCGTGAGGGAAAACTATTTCTCTAACGAGGGCGCAAGTTTTTCCTAACTGGGGCGTAAAAATGGGGTAGGTTCAACGACAAAGGTGTTCCTTTCTCAAAGTCGCTGTATATGCAAATCCGATTTGCATAAATATCCGCTTGAAGCAAGTGGAGCGATTACCTGAAGTAAAAGGGTCGTTTACTACGGGAGGATGGCCTGTTTACTTCGGGAGGAAAAACTGAGGGCGAATTTAGTTCTGCATCAGTCCTGTGAAAAAGTATATTTACCCCAAATAACGGCCTCGTTAACATTATTTTTGACTACTTTTTTCACTTTGCAGCATTTTATGCCTAATTTTACAGGAAATATAGGCGCAACCTGGTGCATGACAAGTGTATAATCATGCAAGTTTGTCATCCTGGGGAAACCTATATCATTTATAAAGCATTGAACTATAATAGGAAACTTAAACTTTTTGATACTATGTACGGAAAAATGAAAGAGCATCTCGCCCAAACTTTGGCTGAGATTAAGGAAGCCGGACTCTACAAAGAGGAAAGGCTGATTGAGAGTCCCCAACGTGCCGCCATCACGGTGAAGGGAGGGGAAGTGCTGAACTTTTGTGCCAACAATTATTTAGGCCTGTCGGACAATCCACGTCTGATTGAAGCTGCCAAGCAGATGATGGACCGTCGTGGCTACGGCATGTCGTCAGTGCGCTTCATCTGTGGCACACAGGACATTCACAAGGAGCTGGAGGCTGCCATTGCCGACTACTTCCATACCGAGGACACCATTCTCTATGCTGCTTGTTTCGATGCCAATGGTGGTGTGTTCGAGCCTTTGTTTACCGAGGAGGATGCCATCATCAGCGACTCGCTGAATCATGCCAGCATCATCGACGGTGTGCGCCTGTGCAAGGCTAAACGCTATCGTTATGCCAACGCCAACATGGAAGAATTGGAGAAATGCCTGCAAGAGGCTCAGGCTCAACGCTTCCGCATTATCTGTACGGATGGTGTATTCTCCATGGATGGCAATGTGGCTCCGCTCGACAAGATTTGCGACTTGGCAGAGAAATACGATGCCCTGGTAATGGTGGACGAGTCGCATTCTGCTGGTGTGGTGGGTGCTACTGGCCACGGAGTGAGTGAGTTGTACAACACATACGGTCGTGTGGATATCTACACAGGCACATTGGGCAAGGCTTTTGGTGGTGCGATGGGTGGTTTCACCACTGGCCGCAAGGAAATCATCGACTTGCTGCGTCAGCGTAGCCGTCCTTACCTGTTCTCCAACTCTGTGGCTCCTGCCATCATAGGCGCAGCCTTAGAGACTTTCAAGATGCTGAAGGAGAGCAATGCCCTGCATGATAAGTTGGTGGACAATGTGAACTATTTCCGTGACAAGATGATGGCTGCTGGCTTCGACATCAAGCCAACACAGAGTGCCATCTGTGCCGTCATGCTCTACGATGCCAAACTCTCGCAGGTGTTTGCAGCCAAGATGCAGGAAGAGGGCATCTATGTAACGGGATTCTATTATCCTGTGGTTCCAAAGGGTCAAGCCCGCATCCGTGTACAGCTCTCGGCAGGTCACGAGCGCGAGCACCTGGATCGTTGCATCAATGCCTTCATCAAAGTTGGAAAAGAATTGGGTGTGTTGAAATAAGACAGATATCCCCGCCAGTTGGCGGGGATATCTTGTTTTTATAGAAAATCTTCTGTGGTATAGCCTTTTGGCAAAGGTCTGCAATTGTATTGCGAAGCCATGATTTCACCGTATGCGCCAGCTGAGCGGATGGCCACCAGATCGCCTCGCTTCGTCTTGTTCAAATCGACAGCCTTACCAAACACATCGCTCGACTCGCAGATGGGTCCCACCACATCGTAGGTCTCGACAGGCAATTCCGAACTGATGTTCTCAATCTTATGATAAGCCTGATAGAGGGCAGGACGAATCAAATCGGTCATACCAGCATCGAGGATGGCAAACTGCTTGTTGGTGCCCTGCTTCACATACAACACTTTCGAGATCAATGATCCACACTGAGCCACCACCGAACGCCCAGGCTCGAAATGAAGCACCTGACCTTCGCGACGCCTAATCAAGCCATTGATGGTCTTGAAATACTCGTGGAAATCAGGGATTGACTGACGGTTGGGATGCTGATAGTCAACGCCCAAGCCTCCACCCACATTGATGTTCTCAATCTTGATGTGATGTTTCTCAAACTGCACCTGCAATTCGTTTATACGGTTGCAGAGGGCAGCAAAATCGTTCATATTCAATATCTGAGAGCCAATGTGGAAATGCAGGCCTACAAACCTAACATGCTTCATCTGCTGAGCCAAAGCAATCACTTGCTCCACATCACCCAAGGCAATGCCAAACTTATTCTCCGCCATTCCTGTGGTGATGTTGGCATGCGTATGAGCCTTCACATCAGGATTCACTCGAAATTCCACCTGAGCCACAACGCCCTTGGCCTCAGCCAGTTCATTGATAACCTCCAACTCAGGAATCGACTCCACATTGAAGCAGAAGATGCCATGCTCCAATCCGAGGTTGATTTCCCAATCGGCCTTACCAACGCCAGCAAACACAATCTTATCAGGCGAGAAGCCTGCCTGGAGAGCCGCCTTGATTTCACCGCCACTCACACAGTCGGCACCCAATCCATATTCACGAATGGTACGCAACACCTGTGGGTTGGCGTTTGCCTTCACGGCATAATGCACAACGGCACGATCCATCTTGCTCAGTTCCTGTCGGATAACCTCCAGTGTCTGACGCAAGATGTTGGTGTCGTAATAATAGAATGGTGTCTGTATGGCACCAAACTTCTTAATAGGGAACTGTCCTTTCATTTAGTTGCATAAAAAATCCCCCACCCTTATGGGCAGGGGAATAAAGATTATTTACCATTAAACAACTTGTCGCTCAACTGCTGCAGCGCCCTCTTCTTATCGCACTGACGAATCAGGAGAGAGATGTTGAAGTTGCTGCCACCGTAAGAGATCATGCGCACAGGGATATCATGCAAAGCATCCACAGCAAGCGCTTCGAAGCCAATGTTCTCCCACTCCAAATCGCCCACGATGCAGACAATACACATGTCCTTATCCACCGTTACAGTGCCATACTTGCGCAAATCTTCCAGAATCTCGTTGAGGTGCTTGGTGCTATCGATGGTTACAGACACGCCCACCTCGGAAGTACAAATCATATCGATACTGGTCTGGTAGCTCTCGAAGATTTCGAACACCTTGCGCAAGAAACCGTAGGCCAGCAACATACGGCTCGACTTGATCTTGATGGCAGTGATGTTGTCTTTGGCAGCAACTGCCTTGATGGTATCACGCTTGGTCTTGTTGGAGATGAGTGTACCAGGTGCCTTGGGCTCCATCGTATTCAACAGGCGCACAGGGATATTGGCATACTTGGCAGGTTGGATGCAGGTGGGGTGCAGAATCTTGGCACCGAAGTAAGCCAACTCGGCAGCTTCCTCAAAGTGCAACATAGGCACTGGCTCGGTGTGATCCACCACACGAGGATCGTTGTTGTGCATACCGTCGATGTCAGTCCATATCTGAATCTCTTCGGCATTGATGGCAGCACCAACCAGAGATGCCGTATAGTCGCTACCACCACGCTGCAGATTGTCCACCTCACCGTAAGAGTTGCGGCAGATAAAGCCCTGGGTGATATAGAGGTCGGCACCCTGATGCAGATCGAGCTGCGCCATCAGTTTCTCCTTGATATATACAGGATCGGGCTCAGCGTTCTTATCCATGCGCATGAAATCCAATGCGTTCAGCAACACCGATTTAACGCCCTGCTCTTGCAGATAGAGGTTCATCATGGCTGTAGAGATCAATTCACCATGAGAGAGGATGAGTCTTTCTTCATACAGCGTAAACAGATCCTTGGTATAAGAGCGGATCTCATCGAAGTGCGACTTGATGACCTCCATACCCTTCTGCTTGAACTCAGGGGTGGAATAGAGCTCATCGATATGACGCTCATACTTGCTCTCCAGTTTGTTAATCACCTCATTGGCGCCATCAGGATTCTTCTTGTACAGGTAATCCGATATTTCCACCAATGTGTTTGTGGTACCCGACATGGCGGACAAAACCACAATCTTACACTCACCGTCAGTGATCAGCTTAGCCACATCTTTCATGCGCTGAGCTGTGCCTACTGAAGTACCTCCAAACTTTAATACTTTCATCTTCGTTATATTTTTAAACATTTCATTCTTTTATCAAACGCTGGTCTTCACAGCGATACACCTCACCCGGGAACTCTCTCAGCAGTTGCAGGTTATGGGTGGTCATCACCACCAGCGAACCCGTATCGCTCAGGTCGTGCAGAAGCTTCGTGATGGCCCTGCCCGTTTCAACGTCGAGGTTTCCTGTAGGCTCGTCAGCCAGGATGATGTCAGGCGAGTTCAGCACAGCACGGGCTATTACCACACGCTGTTGTTCTCCTCCTGAGAGTTCGTTGGGCAACTTATCGCCCTTGTCGGCCATTCCCACCAGCCTCAGCACGGCGGTTATGCGTTTCTCTATCTCTGGGCGATTGTGCCAACCTGTGGCTCGCAACACAAACAGCAGGTTGTCGTGCACAGAGCGATCCGTCAGCAGTTGGAAATCCTGGAACACGATGCCCAGTCTGCGTCTCAGTTTCGGCAAATGCCTCTGTTTCATCTTTCTGAGATTGAATCCCAACACCTCTGCCTCGCCATCGGTAATGTCCAATTCGCCATACATGGTTTTCAGTAAGCTCGACTTCCCTGCTCCCACCTTGCCAATGAGATAGACGAAGGTGCCTTTGGTGAGTTCCAAGTCAACTCCCCGCAGCACAGTGTCGTAGTCCTGACTTACCCTAACACCTTTGTATTTTATCAACACATCATCCATCTAAAAATGTATTCAGTGTTTCTTCCAATTTGGCTTATGACGTTCCTCCAGCTCCTTCGCCAAATCCTCAATACTCAGGCCTTTGGCTGTCAGCATCACAATCAGGTGATACAGCAAGTCTGAACCCTCATACACCAAACGCTCGTTGGTGCCGTTAGCCGCCTCGATGATGGTTTCCACTGCTTCCTCGCCCACTTTCTGCGCCATCTTGTTGATGCCACTCTGAAACAGACTGGTGGTATATGACCCCTCAGGCATCTCCTCATGACGCTTTTGGATAAAGCGCTGCAACTCTTTCAGAAACATGATGGGTTCACGATTCTCCTCACCCCAGCAAGTATCAGTTCCCGTGTGGCACACGGGTCCACGTGGATGCACCTGTATCAGTAAGGTATCGTGGTCGCAGTCCTCCTGGATGGAAACCACATCCAAACAGTTGCCGCTCTCCTCACCTTTCGTCCACAGACGCTGACGAGTGCGGCTATAGAAGGTAACAAGTCCTGTTTCCACAGTCTTGTTGTATGCTTCTTCGTTCATAAAACCGAGCATCAGCACCTTAGCTGTATCGGCATCTTGTATGATGGCTGGCACCAGCCCGTCCATTTTGTTAAAATCTAACATGTTTTACTGTCTAATAGTAATATTCTCGCTGCAAAGATACGACTTTAATTCGGAAATTCGTATATCTCCGAAGTGAAAAACGCCTGCAGCTAATGCCGCATCGGCTTTTCCGAGGGTAAAAACGTCGCGGAAATGCTCCATTTTGCCTGCACCACCCGATGCAATGACGGGAATGGACAAATCGTCGCTCAACCTAGCCAATGCCTCGTTGGCATAGCCCGTGCGCACTCCATCGTGATTCATGCTCGTAAAGAGTATCTCACCTGCCCCCCTTTCTTCACCTTCCTTTGCCCAGCTGAACAGTTCCTTTTCGGTTTCCACCCTACCTCCATTCAGGTAGCACCACCATCCCTTCTCTGTTTGCTTGGCATCGATGGCGAGCACACACACCTGAGAGCCGAAGTTGGATGCTATTTCATCAATGAGTTCTGGGTGTTTGATGGCGGCAGAGTTGATGGAAATCTTGTCAGCTCCAGCGCCAAGCAGCCTATCCACATCACTCAGTTCGTGGATGCCACCACCCACCGTGAATGGAATGCTGATGTTCTCTGCAATGCGTTTCACCAGTTCCGTAAAGGTCTTTCGTCCTTCGAAGCTGGCAGTGATGTCGAGAAACACCAGTTCATCAGCTCCTTGCTCACTATAGGCACGAGCCAGCTCCACTGGGTCGCCAGCTTGGCGAAGGTTCACAAAGTTGGTACCTTTCACCGTCTGTCCGTCTTTGATATCCAAACAGGGTATAATTCGTTTTGCTAACATATTCTAATCGTTAATTGTCAATAAGAAACGCTCGATCTCCTTAAAAGTGATTCGTCCTTCATAAAGCGCCTTGCCAAAAATCACACCAGGCACCTTCGCTTCAGCCAAAGCCTCAACATCTGCCATGCTGCTCACGCCACCGCTGGCAATGAGGTGCATATCAGGGAATTGGGCGAGTATGTCTTGATACAGGGAGATGGCTGGTCCTTGCAACATGCCATCCTTGCTGATTTCAGTGCAGATCACCTTCTGCACGCCTTGCCCAGTATGGTGTTTCAAGAATGTCATCAGCTCTTTATCGCTACCCTCCTGCCATCCGTTTACGGCAATCTTACCATCCTTCACATCAGCCCCCAGAATAATGCGTTCGGCACCAAACTTCAGCAACCATCGTTGGAATGTTTCAGGCTCTTTCACGGCTATGCTACCACCAGTAACCATCTGAGCACCACAATCGAACACGATGCGTAGGTCATCGTCGGTCTTTACGCCACCACCAAAGTCAATCACCAAATCAGTGGCATTGGCTATCTGCTCCAACGTGCGCCAGTTCACCACATGCTTCGACTTGGCACCATCCAGATCCACCACATGCAAGCGCTTGATGCCGTGGTCTTCCATCTCTTTGGCCACATCGGCAGGCGAGGCGCTATATTCTTTCACTCGGTCGTAGTCGCCTTGCGAGAGGCGCACACACTTCCCGTCAATAATATCTATGGCAGGTATCAGTTCAATCATATCTCAAACAAAAAGTTTTTTTTTTTTTTTTCACCAATGGCTCCACTCTTTTCTGGATGGAACTGGGTGGCGTAGAAGTTATCTTGCTGAATGGCAGCACTAAAAGGCTGTATATAATCTGTGGTGCCTACCGTATAGTCACCCACAGGCACATAGTAGCTGTGCACAAAATAAACGTAGGGATTCTCAGGCAGGTGGTTGAGAAGGGCACCTTTTATATTATATAAGGTGTTCCATCCCATGTGTGGCACCTTATCTTCATGTCGCTGATTCACAAATCGTTTCACATCGGCATCGAATATCCCCAAACAATCGGTATCGCCTTCTTCTGAATGGCGACACATCAACTGCATGCCCAAGCAAATGCCCAACACAGGTTGTTTCAAATCACGAATCAGCGTGTCGAGCTGGCGTTCTCGCAAGAAACTCATCGTTGTGGCAGCCTCTCCCACTCCAGGAAAAATCACCTTGTCGGCTTCACGAATCAGCTGAGGATCTGATGTGATGACAGGCTCCAAATCCAGTCTGCGCAAAGCGTTTTCCACCGATCGGATATTACCTGCATTATAGTCTATGATGACAGTTTTCATGTCTCTTTTTTGTTTAGTTTAAAAATTCGGCAACAAAAATAGCAAAATTATTTGCACAATCCAAATTTAATGCATACCTTTGCAAGCGCAAAACCAAATTGGTGCGTTAGTTCAGTTGGTTAGAATACGTGCCTGTCACGCACGGGGTCACGAGTTCGAGTCTCGTACGCACC
>CACZRQ010000063.1 GCA_902783615.1 uncultured Bacteroidales bacterium
ACGTCATAAACGATGGTTACTTTTACATTGTCACTGGTTGGGATCACATAGAAGCAAGTATTTGCTGCTGAAGCAGTGAAGAGGTTGACTGGAGTTTCGGTAACACCGGCAGTCTGATTTGCATCACCCCATTCGGTATCCTGAATGAGCTTTGGATTCAAACCACGTGATTTCTCGCTGCCGGCAGCAGCAACGCCTTCCTTGCCGTCCTTGCGACCATCGTAGATGGTAACCTCATCGCCACTGTCCAGATCGTTAGCACCATCATAGCTCAGCCAGAGAGGAGTATTGGCAGTTGTATTGTTAAGGTTCAGGGCACCCTGCATGGCAAAACCTTCGAAAGTGACGCTGCGTACGTAGATACGGGTATTGGCATCGAGTCCTTTATTCACAGCTGTACTATCCACCATGGCATCTATCTGCACATTCAGCTGGGTCAACGCATGCTTGAACGTGAACTTCAAGTTCTGAGTTTTGGTAGGATCCTTAGGACGCTGAACGTCTAACCAAGGCAAACCAGGCGTCATGGTCTGTGCCGTAGTGGATTCAACAATATCCCAAGCTGTTCCATCACTCACGCCCCATACCAAGTCAACAGACTTAGTCTCATCGAAAGAAGCGATATACTTCACGTATGGGTCGCCAGTGGCAGAGTTACGGCTCAAGCCTGTGATACCCCAGTCGGCATTGGCAGTTGCTTTACCGTTAGAAGGGGTCACTTCCACGTAAGGACCGTATGCGAAGAATGACACTCGGTCGATTTCTTCTGAAGTAGCATTCGAGCCATACTCATTGGGCCAGTACTTCACTGGAGTGTAGGTCCATACACTATCTGTTTTATTCCAAGTCACCTTTTGGTTATACATGAAGTTAGGAGTAGTCAGGCCATCATACGTGTTGTTGTCTGTATAGTAGGCCATTACACCAAATCCTGCTATTTTCTTCAAAGAATCCAATGCGGTTACCCCTGTAGCACCAGCACGGGTGGTAGCACGGTCAACATAAGCACCGAAAGTTACAGGAACATTCACTGCCTCGGTGTTGTTCTTCCCATTCTCAGGAGCCTGAGATACGGGATCTGAATCACTTGAGCAAGCTGCAAAAACGGTTGCAGCAACTGCAAAAAACAAATACTTTTTCATCTTCATATCAATTTTAGTTATTAATTAATTATCATCACATTATGAAGTTATTCTGTCGCCCCTACAGGGCTTTAGTCTTCATTCTTAATTCTTAATTCATTATTCAATATTACATCGTTGCATCGGCACTTCCTCCATTCTCCCAAGGAGTTACGGTGGCATCGAAGCCTGTGCCTCCCTTGGCGTTCACGTAAGGCAGCTCGGGAGCCACCTCGATGGGAATGTCGATGTGCACCACCAACTGGTCTTCGTTGATATCAACGTAAGGTTCACAGTCGAAGTGGAAGTTCTTCACCGTTACCTCATCCCTGAGCAAGAACGACAGGTTCAGTCGCAGGTTGTTGATGTAACGGGTTATCTCCTCGCGTGTTCTCACCTCTTCCGGCAAGCCTAAAGTGAGGGTGGTGGTGGTGACAACACCCACATTCTCACCCGTACTTCTGATTTCCCAGTCGTTGAGCTCACGCATACATATCTCCTCCGTGTGCTGACCTTTCGTCATCCAGTAGCCATCGGCCAGGCCAACGACTGATGCCCGCAGGCTGTGCATATAAAAGATGCCTTTCACGTTCACCACCACTCGCAAGCGCCACACAATGGGTTCAGGCTTGGCATAGAGGGTCTGCGTCTTCAGGCTGGCCTCATATTCCCCTCGCTTGCGCCACAGCACATAGTCGCCATCGGCACCAGTCACTATCTCCACATCGCCAAGCACATCCAGGTTGATGGGCTCTGGCTCGGCCTTCACGATGTAGAGCCCAGTTTCGGGATTGATCTGCAAGCCCTGTGTGGCATCCGACACAGCTTGGGGTCCAAACAGCACCACATCGACCGAGTCGTTTGGATTGGGCTGGTTGGCAGCAGCACGTAATCGCACCTGTGCCCATTCAGGATCATCCATGTTAATGAACTCGTTATGGCTGTATTCCTCGGGCGAGTAGTCGAACACCAGGCCAGTATAGCTGCCCTTCGGCAAGCTCAGCCAGGTGTGCTCCACCTCCGCAGTCTTGACGTTGTGCACATAGCCGCTTTTGTTGTTGTCGATGAACCAAGCCGTCATACCACCTGGGTAACTATCAGCAACCGACCAGTCGGTAATCAGTTCCAGCTGGTGGAACTCATCGGCCAGTACCCAGAGGTCGCGCCTGTCGGAACAATTGCCGAACAGCAAGCCCACCAGCAGCATGCAAGCCGCTAACCACACCTTATTATATTTAGAGGAATTCTTACTCATGGCTTCAGTTACTTAAAGTGAAACGGACGGGCGTTGAACAAATAGACGATACTCACATTGATATGGGTAGGACCTGGGAACACAAAATGGTCGGAATCGTGATACATCAGGTGATAGTCCTGCTCCTCCAAGTGGCGGTCGGGATAGGTGGAGCTGCCTAAATAATGACGGTACTTGCTGGGGATGACACCCACACCGATACCCGCATCGATGGCCCAATGTTTGCCCCAACGATGCTGGTAGCCTAAATTAATATAGGTGTTGATGTATTCACCCTGATAGCCCTCGTGCTTCTTCCATTCCCAGTCGTACAAGCCAGCGGCCACAGCCACACCCACATGCCAGCCATCGAGCCAGCGATGGTATTGGCGTTTGCCTAACCAATAGCGCAACTCCACGCCCAAGTTCAGGAATTGTGAGGCATGGGCATTCTTGCTCCAGATGAACCAAGGATGGAAGAACTCAGCCTCCAAGCTCCAACGGTTCTTGTTGCCAAGCGGTATCTCCACCTCGACGTTGGGAGCTACCACGCCCCACAGCAACAGGTTGGTTTTCACTGCCCAAGCAGGTGTCTGGTCAGCCAACTGCGGTTCTTTCTTCACCTTTTTCTTCTCAGGATAGTAATAGACAGTGTTTTCCTTGACGATGACAAGGGTATCCTTGACAACGATGGTGTCGCGCACTCCTTCGCAGGTAACGCAAGGCCGAACCACAGCAGGTTGCCAACTGACAACAGCCGAGCCTCCACTACGAAGTTGTGGCAGGTAATCTCTCAAGAGTTTGGTCCACACCCAGCCATCATGAATCTGGCGGAGTTTCTTTTCACGGCTGTCAAATCCTCTATCATCAATCGTTTTGGGGCCATTGATGATGTCCATCACCTCTTCGCGCCATTCTTCATTGCTGGCAGCTATTAGATCATAAAGTCCTTGCCAACGAGCCGCCTCATTGTGAACTGAGAAGTATCCGACACGGTTGCCCAACTGTCGTTGAATCAGGCGACGGATGGACTGGCCTCGCTCTTCGCCTAACCATTCATTATGTTCTACAGAACCTTCGGGGGAAGCACCCGCATAGATATCAAGCCGGATATTGGCACGGTCAACTCCGGCAAATGTCTGGTTGAAATTTTCCACAAACGATTGCCAGCGACGGTCATTATCCGACAACGTCATATCTATATCCGTCTTATCTAGATGGAAATAAATGCTTAGTGTATCGCTTTGCGGTACCTGATTCTGGGCCAGTAGCGGCAGGGAAACCATCAGCAGGATTACCAACAATATGTGTTTACTTTTATGTTTCACGTATAATTAATCTTTATGGAGTCAACAGGCTCCTCCATAATTCTATTAACTCTCGTTTATTACCTTTGTTTAAAAAACAAAGAAAATCGGTGCAAATATATATTATTCTAATTGAAATAGTAAAATATTATTATCAGTATTAAAAAAGATTAAACATTGCCCCCCCCCTATTTAACATTGATTAACGAAAATTCGTCAAATATTGCCGGTATTTGACAAATATTACAGGTAATATAGACAAAAAAATAATGACATGGCATCATCTTTTTAAATATAAATGTGTATCTTTGCAGCCGTTTTTTGAAATTGAAGCAATAAAAATAAAACAATCATGGGCTCGTTTATGTTCTTAGGCTTTGGCCTTGAAGCCTGGATCACCATCATAACGGTGCTGGGCATGTTTACCATTTTGCTGTTCACCAAGCTACGCTCCGACTTTGTTTTCTTGGGCGCCATAGGAGTGCTCTATGTCACAGGCGTGCTCGATGCCAGCGAAGCTTTCTCGGGCTTCAGTGGCACCTCGGTCGTTACCGTAGGTGTGCTGTTTGTGGTGGTTGCCGGACTGATGCATACCGGTGTGCTGCATTGGATTGTGAAACATTGGCTTGGCCAGCCCAACGGCTATGCAAAAGCAGTGACACGCCTGATGCTGCCTGTGGCTGCGCTCAGTTCGTTCCTCAGCAATACCACCGTTGTTACCCTCTTCGTGAACATCGTGAAGATGTGGTCGAAGAAGCTTGGCATCTCACCATCCAAGTTGCTCATCCCACTGAGCTATGCCTCGGGCATGGGTGGTGTATGTACCCTGATTGGTACACCTCCTAACCTGATTATCAGCGGACTCTATCACCAGGAAACGGGGCAGGCCATGAACATTCTCGCCACCACCATCCCCGGACTGTTCTGCTTGGCTGTGGGTGTTCTGTCGATCATTGCCATGCGTCGCCTGCTGCCCGACCGAAAGGCTCCAGAAAGTGCCTTTGAAACGGTCAGCGAATATACCGTAGAGTTTCGGGTGCCATCCGACAACAGGTTCATTGGACAGACATTGGGTGAAGCAGGGTTGATCCATGTAAAAGGAGGGAACCTGATAAAGATGTACCATTACGACAAGCTCCAACCACCTGTGAATGAGAACGAATACATCATGGGTGGCGACCACTTGGTGTTTGCCGGACAAATTGACGAGATTCTTGATTTGAAGGAGACCCATGGTCTGGTGAGTGCCAATCATCACGTCTTCTCGGCAAATGAGCTGGAAAACAACCGAGAGTTGCGTACTGCCTATATCACCTTTGGCAGTAAGCTCATCGATACCAGATTGGCCGACAACCATTTCGGCAAAGAAGACAACATCACCATTGTGGCCATTGCCCGACATGGACAACGCATCAACAAGGCTCCTCGCGAGGTGAAGCTGAAGGCTGGCGACACATTGCTCTTGGAGTTTCCTCCTCATGCAAACATGAGTAAGATAGAAAGCAACCCAGATCTCCACTTCTTCGACTCGGAAGATGTGCCCAACATCGGCCGTGGTACCCTGATTTCCACAACCATCATGATTGCCATGGTGGTGCTCTCAGCCCTCAACATCATACCACTATTGCAGAGTGCTTTCCTCGCTGCAGCCGCCATGATCATTTTCCGCTGCTGCAATGTGGAGCAGGCCATGAAGGCCATCAACTGGGATATTCTGATGGTATTTGCCGGCAGTGCCGTGCTGGGCATGGCCATCCAGAAGACAGGCATTGCCGAGTGGCTGGCCAACGGCATCTTGGATGTGTGTGGAACCAACCCGATTGTGGTGATGACTGCCGTATGCTTCGTGGGCACCTTCATCACCGAATTCATCTCGAACACGGCGGCAGGTGCCATGTTCTTCCCCATCATGCTGCATGCAGCTGAGAAGTTGGGTTACGATCCCTTCCCATTCCTAATTGCCCTGATGATTAGCGTGAGCAGCAGCTTCGCCACTCCGATTGGCTCGCCCACCCACATGCTGGTGTATGGCCCAGGCGGATACCGTTTCAGCGATTTCATGAGAATAGGTCTCATCATGAACCTCATCATCCTGGCTGCCAACATCTTCATTGTAAATATCGTCTATCCACTGAGAACGATATAATAATTAAGCCCTCGCGATTGCGAGGGCTTAATTCTATCATTCCACTGCAGGAATCTCTATCTGAGAGCCATAGCGATGATACTCGTTGGCTATCGACTGCTCCTGAATGTACAGGGCCAGCTCTATGCGACCATCCTTGACAGGTGCCGAATGGGCAATGTACTTGTCGTGGTTGGCAGCAAACTCAGCCACCACATCGGGCATACGAGACGAAATGACACGAACACGTCCGTAGTGCTTGATAGACTCCAGGAATGTAGCCAAGTTCTCCTTTTTCTTCTCACCCTCCAACTGGTCGAACATCGGGTTGGCAGCATCCAATGAAACGGTCAGCTTCGTACCCACTGTCTGAGCTGCCAGCTGCACCATCTGCACCTGCTCCAAGGTCTCGTCACCAAACAGACGGAGCACCATGCCACCATCCACAGGCAGGTAACGGAACACATTCTGTTCGCCACGAATCTTTGGCTGGATATTACGGGCATGCTTGAATTCCTTCTCATACCACTGAGCATACGACTGCTTGTAGTCAGTAGTAGAACCAGGCTTGTCGGTGATGTACATGAACTGGGCACAGTAGTTGGGTCCACCAGCCTTCAGGCCAGGGCCAAATGCCGACAACTTCATGCCACCAAACGGCTGACGGTTGACCACAGCACCCGTGATACCTCTATTTATGTACAGGTTGCCTGCCTTCACATGATTCTTCCAGTACTTCTGCTCCTGCTCGTCGAGCGACTGCAAGCCAGAGGTCAAGCCATAGTCGAGGCTATTCACCAAATCCACAGCCTCTTCCAAGGTATCGAACGGTGTAACGGCCAACAGTGGAGCAAACAACTCCGTACGGAAGGTATAGGAATCAGGCTGCACGTTGATCTTCACCGTAGGCTTCAGGATGTACTTCTTCGCATCCACAAACTCAGGAGCGATGAGCCACTCCTCATCCCCTTCCAACTGGCAAGCCTTCTCCAACTTCTCGTTGTGGTTGGTAATCATCGGTCCCACAATGTTGCCGGCATTCCAAACGCCACCCACCTTGAGGGATGAAGCACAGTCCTTGAGCTTCTCCATGAACTCAGAATCTTCATACACAGAGCGTTCCACCAAGAGGATAGAGCATGCCGAGCACTTCTGGCCAGCATTGCCAAAGGCAGAACGGCAAGCGTTCATGATGGCATGGTCGCGATCGCCCTTGGCAGAGAGAATCATCACGTTCTTACCACCCGTCTCGGCCGACAGAGGTATCAATGGACTGGTACGTGCAATATTCTGAGCCGTTTCCGTTCCACCCGTCAGGATGATGTGCTTGATGACAGGTGATAAAGTGAGCAACGGAGTGGCCTCATGGTTGGCGATGATCACCTGCAGCGCCTCCTTAGGCACGCCAGCCTCCCAGAACGCCTTGGCGAAGAGCCAAGCCACAGGAGCAGCAACGGTAGCAGGTTTCAGGATACAGGTATTGCCCGATGCCAAGGCAGCCACCACGCCTCCACAAGGAATGGCACATGGGAAGTTCCAAGGCGAAAGCACCAATACCGTGCCTTTGGCTTTCATTTCAATATCGTCGAGGGCAGCATATTTCTTCATCGTGGTGGTATAGAAGCGGCAATAGTCGATGCCTTCCGACACCTCCACGTCAGCCTCCTCCACCGTCTTGCCCGTGATGGCACACATCGAGCCAATCAAGTCGCCTCGCATCTGACCCATGAGGTTGGCAGCCTTGTACATGATTTGATGACGCTCCTCGATGGTGGTGTCTCTCCAGCCACCGGCATCTGCTTCAGCAATGGCCAGTATCTGCTCCACCTGAGGCTTGTCGGCACGACTCATCTCGCACACCAGCACGTCGCCATCCTGACTGCGGTCATAGTAGCTCACCTTATCTTGATTATACACCAATTCTGCACCTATCTGGGTAGGTAACAGGTCGCCAGGCTTCCAGTCGCCCCACCCTGCCTGCTCGTAGTTCATCTTGCCAGAAGACTTCCACTTGTCGAAAATCTTCTCCACCCACTGCTGGTTGCAGAAACGGTCGAAGTCGGTATCCGGCTCGTTAATCATCTCATCCTGTGGTTCCTGTCCCACGTATGGCTTGTTGCGATCCTGCGTACGGGTTGGGATATGGGTGATGGTATCCTTCATGTTGTAAGCATCGATAAACTGCTGTTGCAGATCCTTCCACTCCTTGGTATCAGGCTTCAGCGAGAACGAATGCGTCAGGAAGTTGTCGGGAGCCGTGTTCTCATCCATACGGCGAACCAGATAAGAGATGGCATTCAGGAAGTGCTCCTTCTTCACCACTGGCGTATAGAGAATCACGTGGTTGCCCAGTTTACGCTGAGCCCTCCACACATGGTTGGCCATACCTTCCAGCATCTCGAAGCAGAAGCAGTCCTTCGGGGTCTGATACATCTGCGTGAGCAGGTAGGCATACGAGATGGTGAACAGGTTGTGCGAAGCCATACCGATGTGGAGCACCTTGGCATTCTCGGGCTTCAAGCCACGTTCAATCAGGTGCAGGTAGTTGGCATCCACCTCGGTCTTGTTCGGACGCACGGGGTTAGGCCATCCACGCAAGTCGCTCACAATGTTCTCCATATCCAGGTTGCAACCCTTCACGCTGCGCATCTTGATGGGCGAGCCACCAGCAGCCACACGGGCACGGGCAAACTCCAGCAACTCGGTCTGGAAATCCCAGGCATCAGGCAGATAAGACTGTACCACGATGCCAGCCTCGTAGTTCTTGAACTGAGGCGGTGAGAGCACGTCCTTGAAGAGTTTCATGGTAAGGTGAGCATCCTTGTATTCCTCCATGTCGAGGTTGATGAACTTAGGCTTCGTCACCCCTTCGGCATCGGTGTAAGGATGGTCGATGGCAGTCTGATACAGTTCCGACATACGGCGAATCAGTTCTGGGAAGCATTCCTTGTAGTTCAAGGCATGCGTCTGGGCATAGATACCTGAAATCTTCACAGAGATATAGTTGATATCGGGCTCCTTTAGGGCTTCCAAGTAAGAATAGTAACGCTTGTCGGCCTCGCCATCACCCAGCACCACCTCTCCTAACAGGTTGACATTCTGCCCAATGTTCTGCTTGAAGCGGGTAGCCAAGTGTTCCGTGAGATGCGGACGGGCTGCATCGATGATCACACGACTGGTGTCGCGACGCAGGCGCCACTTGATGATGGGCACAGCCACCCAATTGAACAAAGGCTTGTAGGCAAACCACTGGTACATCTTGAAGAGAAAGTGGTCCCACGTTCCTAAGAACTTGGGGATTCCGTACTGGTCAATCAGCTCCTTCACTCGCAAGGCCAGCTTCTGGGTATCCCTCACCTGACTGGTTTCATCGAGCATGCGCACGATGAATTTCTTGTCGCTAGGTGTGGTCACCATCGTACCATACATGTGTTGTTCTTCCTTTTCGGTTTTCGTGAGACCCGAATAACTCTCGTCGTACAGTTTCCTCATCCATGAGAAAACCTCATCGACAGTTGGCATTTTCTGTTCGGTCATAGATTTAAAGTTTGGTTCATTTTTTGTTTTATGCTTCAAATGTAGTGCATTTTTTTCGTATAACCATAACTTTATCTACTTATTTTTATAATAGGTGTCGAAAAAAGTCGAAAAATATTTGCAAAATAATTTGGTTTATTTTATAAACTTATTTATCTTTGCATCGTGATTAAACATGGAACCAATTTTAAAACATACTTATTATGAAGAAAGCATTACTCATCATCGTCGTTGTTTTGGTAGCCATTGTGGGCTTGTTCCTCTATGGAGGCTACCAGATGTTCAACCAGGAAATCGCTGCCATGCGGTCGGTTCAGGAAGTGCGCAAGGGTGTTTATACCCTTCACTACAAGGGAGACTACGGATTCAAGGGCTTCCTGGAACAGGGAGGTGCCAAGACCGATGCCGAGATGGCCACCTACATTGCCGGCTTCCTTTCTCATGGGTACTACAAGCCCAACGTGACAACCCCCGAAGGGGGATGCACCACGGTGAGTGGAGGCAACCTGTTTGCCCGAAACTTCGACTGGGATCAGAAAGGCAACTTGATGATTCTGCACACCGAACCAGCCGACGGCTATGCATCCATCGCCACCAGCAACCTGTCGTTCCTGGGATTTGGCGTCAATTGGGCACCATCCAGCACGTACGAGAAGATGATGGCCATCGCATCAGTCTATGTACCCTTGGATGGCATGAACGAGAAGGGTCTTTGTGTGGCCGACCTGATTGAGATTGATGGCGACATCGATGTGCCCGACACAGACAAGCCCGACCTGACCATCGTAGGCGCGATACGACTGGTATTGGACTATGCAGCCACTGTGGAGGAAGCCGTGCAACTGCTCTCGCAATACGATGTATTCCCATCAGTGAGCCTCATGCACCATCTCTCACTGAGCGATCGAAACGGACATAGCGTAGTGGTGGAATGGAAGCATGGAGAGTTGAAGGCAACCCCCACACAGTTGGTTACCAACCATTGTCTGAGCGAGGTGGGCGACAGTGAAGACATCGCAGAATCACAACGTCGCTTCAACATGCTCAATGCCGACTATCTGCCTGTGGCAGGCAACGACCAAGCTCAACAGGCCATTCAGGCAGCCAGCTATCAGGGTGAAACACTGTGGACGGTCATCTTCGACCAGCAGGCTCTCACCTCCACCCATTACTTTGATTGCCAGTGGGATAATCCGTTGACAAACTCATTAACTAACAATAATAATTAACTTTACTTATGAAAGGAGAAACAGTATGGAAACAAACAATGAAATGACTGTAGAACGCAGTTTGGAAATCATCAGCAGGCACATTGAACAAAGCCGCAAGGACATCACCAAAAACGCAGGTTTGCCCATGATCCTATGGGGCGTAATGACCATCGTAACAGGTTGCATCGTAGGCTATATGTGGAAAACAACAGGCTCAGCCAACTGGAACTTCCTGTGGTTCTTCATGGCCATCATCGGTTGGGTCATCATGCTCTGGATGAGCCACAAGGAGAAACGCAAGAAACTGCCCGTCACCTTCATGTCGCAAGTCATGAGTTCTCTCTGGTTAGCCTTTGGCATCTTCGCCTCAGCGTTAGCAATCCTGCTGTATGTAGTGGCTCCGTTTGCCTTCAGCACCTGGATTGTGTACATCAGCTACACACCCATCATCATCCTGCTGGTTGGGGTATGCACCACAGCTACCGGACTGATTCTGAAGCAGGGATGGATTACGGCTGGGGGCATCATCGGAGGATTGGCAGGAGCAGCTTTGGCCTACAGCCTGCCTGGGCCTTACGAGGCATTTGTGATGGCTGGCGTAGCCCTGGTCACATTGTTGATCCCAGGTATTATGATTAACGGGAGGAAAGATTATGTTTAAGCCATTAGACCCCATCTTGCATTCCGAGCTCCGACTGGCCGTGATGTCGCTGCTCTTGGGTGTGGAGGAAGCCGACTTCACCTACATCAAGGAACAGACTGGGGCCACGGCCGGCAATCTGAGTGTGCAGATCGACAAGCTCACCACAGCCGGCTATGTGGAGGTCGAGAAGAAGTTTGTTGGCAAACGGCCCTGCACCACCTGCCGCATCACCCAGAAAGGTGTAGAGGCCTTCGATCAATACGTCAATGACCTGAAATCCTACTTGAAGCCCAAGAAGAAATAAAGGGATTAAAAGTTCTGATAGTGTTCAAAAAAATAGAGTAGGGTTTCAAAAATTGGGATACATATTGCATGCAATACATGACGCTGAAAGCGTCACCGTATAATAGCCGTGGGTGCCGGCAACGCCGGTACCTACGGATAATTCGGATAATATAATAATCGACTCTGAAAGATCCTATCGCAGAGTCCCCAAACAGGATACTGACACAGGGGTGGCGATTACGCCATCCCCTGATGGAAGCAGACTGTAGTTTCTCTTTCCTCCTCCCATATCCCCCAATTTCCTCTTTCAATCGATGACAATTTCTTTGTCTAACAGCTCGAGGCCATGGGTTTGGATGTCGCCATTTATGGCATTGATGAGCCACTGGGGGATGCTGCCATAACCATTTCGATCCTCGAAGAAGATGTAGGGGATGCTGGTGATGGCATGGAAGGTGAAACCTTTGTCGATGAACGACTCGAAGTTGTCCCAAATGAAGATGCCACAACCTGGGATGCTGGCCTGCATGTCGGCAACTGTCTTCTTGAGGTTCTGCTGCATTCTCTTGGCATCAGGGATGGCCAGTTTGCGGAAATGTCCCTCGTTGAGATATACCTGGAACTTGGAGAGCTCCACATCACGTGCAGAGCATCCGAAAAGGATCTTCACCTTGTTGCCCCGATGCTGATAGAGTGCCTTGAGGCCATCGACCATGATGTTGTCGGACACCAAAGAATTGGCAATCACTTCAGGTGCCTTCCACATGTCGCGAGCCACCTCTGGCCATTTGTCGGTCAGCAGCACTGAGCTATCCACAAACACGGTAACATTTTGCGTTTCCAGGAATTGATCCATTACATCGTCGGCCAACAGAGAAGCCCCGAATCCTCCTGCACTGGAGCCTGTGATGAGAAGTGTTTCAGGATTGCCCACATAGGGTTTCATCTTTTCCAGGATGGAACGGTAGTTGGTGAAGCCATGATGCCTCAGCACCTCATTCTTACCCTCTAAGCTGACATAAGGATAGTCGCCTGTGCCAATGTGGAAATCGCCCGTGAAATAAGGGATGGCCACAATGCTCCAGTCCTTGAAGGGGTTGTCGCTGCTCTGGTTGCAGATGCCCAAGCGCACGATGTAGTCGTAATGCGGATCCACGTCGGAATAGAAGCCTTCGTTGGGAGAAACCGAGAAGCCCCTAGCTGCCATATAGGGGTCGATGCTCACGCCTCCACCGTAGAAATAGACCATGAGTTTGTTTTCCTTGCCTTTGCGATATAAGCCATGCAAGGGTTCTCCACTGGCACACACGGCATTGGAGGTGGGCACAGCATACCATTTGCCCACCTCGGGTGATTCCACCAGCTCAGGGAACTCGGTACTGACAAAATAGGCGTAGGATGCCCAAAGGCCTATGAATAGCAGTACCACAATGAGTACCAAGAATAATAGGATCTTTAATAGCTTCTTCAGTATTTTCATAATGTATCTTATTCAAAGTAGTGTGCATAGTGCTGGGGCAACTCTGTGATTTCCTTGATCTGGGCACGACGGTAGAACACTTCGCCTGCTTCACTTTGGAGCTGGAGTTTGCCTTCAACCAATGGGTACTCCTGGCCATCCTCGACATAACGCAGATTCTTGTCGTAGCCAATGAAAGGCAGCACATTGCCATCGGCATCGGTAGGTGCCTGGCCACGATAGCCATCCTTCAACTGATAGCTTTCCCAGATGCGCCACTGCGAGAGGTTCATGTCGAACAGGTTTGTCCAACCCTCTTCTTGGGCAGCAGAGGTGGTGGGTCCATGCACCACGAGCTGGCCATCAGGCAGGATCTCCATCTTATCGATGAACATCACACGACCATTGTGGGTCATGGCATCCGTACGAGCCGTACGGCCATGATATACAGTATATAGGGTTCCATCGGGCATGGTCAGCACCATGTTGTGACCCGTGCAATACACCTCGCCACCCTTGTCGTTGTTGCGCTCCAGCACAGGATTGTTGGCAGCCTTGGTGAAAGGTCCCAACGGACTCTTGCCTGTGGCATAGCCCACAGCATAATAAGGGCCACCATAGAAATTGGCACTATACATGATATAATAGGTGTCGCCATGCTTGAAGATGAACGAGCCTTCATTCCAACGACGGTTGGCCTCGCCTGCCATCGCACTGCGACTTTCCCATTCCTGTGCGCCTCCCAACTCGTAAGGGGGAACAAGC
The DNA here is from genome assembly GCA_902783615.1 of uncultured Bacteroidales bacterium. Classification (GTDB taxonomy): domain Bacteria; phylum Bacteroidota; class Bacteroidia; order Bacteroidales; family Bacteroidaceae; genus Bacteroides. The sequence continues at coordinate 13,688 of CACZRQ010000063.1, forward strand.
AGTTGAACAGGTTCGCCTATCGCCCCACTGAAATCGGGCTTGATCTCCACGCCATAGATCCAGCTCTCCTCAATCTCATCATATTTTCCTTCAGCCTTCAACTTGGCAGCCAGTTCGCTTTCAACAGCATGCTTGTAGCAGCAACGGGAGTAGTAGAGATAGACCCTGCCATCGTCGGCAAAATAGAGGTTGCCATCGATGATGGGATAGCCCGGGTCGAAGATGGGCTTATCCGACAGTTCCTTGAAAGGGCCTGTAGGACTATCGCTTACTGCCACACCAATGCGGAAAATCTCATCTTCATGGGTGGGGTTCTCCTTCCAATTCGACGAGAACAGCATGTAGAATTTCCCATTGCGCTCGTACACCTCTGGTGCCCAGAAGCAATCGGTTGTCCAACCGTTAGGATCGGCCTTATAGCACTGACCATGGAGTGTCCAGTTGGTGAGGTCGTCGCTCACATACACATTGAAGCCATCCATGTTGCCCTCGGTGGTGCCGTAGGCATAGAATTTGCCATCGCTGGCATGCAGAATGAAGGGGTCGCCCATCACCACAGGCTTGCCATCGGTCATTGTAAGGGGATTACTCACCTGTATGGGTGATTGGGTCTTGCTTTGGCAAGACAGCATCAGCAAAGATGCCAATAGAAAGATTGTCAAGTGTAAAAACTTCATGTTTCAATGGTTTTAATCGTTTATATATGCCACAAATGTAGCACAATATTTTGATATAAGGTTAGTTTTTTCGTAATTTTGCGACATGAAAGGTAAAAAAACACATATTCTGGCATCCAGATGGGTGCGTCTGTTGGGCTGCATCTGCCTGCTGGTGTGCTTTGGCTATGGCATGCACAAGAGCTATCAGTCGATGCTGCCCCAGGAAATGCCCATCCGCTATGCCGACCTTGATCCGTTGCCTCGTGGTCTGACATCGGTGGACAAGCTGTTGCGCGACCGTTTACCTGCCGACAGTGCCAAGATGAACGGCTTGGTGGTGTATAACTTCCAAGGGCATACCTTGTTTGATGTGGTGAGGGATTCCATCTCGCAGACGATTCCAGAACACATTACCGATACCTTGCCTCCTGTGTTCAAGGCCATGCCGGCAGCTGCAACCGAATGGCGCGATTCATTGCAGGGTGGAGTGTTGCCATTGGACAGTTATTTGCTGGACTATCGACGCATCATTGCCCGTTACGACCATCAGGTGAGTCGCATCGAATGGAACAGTTTGGATAGCATCCCACTCTATATCATCAGTTTGGAGGGGCA